>JAGQSP010000094.1 GCA_020439485.1 Acidimicrobiales bacterium
GGAGCCGTTAGACGAGTTCCTTGCCGTACTCGACGAGTGCTCGTGAGTCGTGAAGGCGCTGTTGCGTTGACGGATCGACTGGCGCGTGAGCCGCTCGAATATTCGGTCGCGGCTGGTCAGGCGGCGTTTTCGTATTCGTGTATGAGTCCGTCGCATCTAGTGGTTCGTAGCACGTGTGCCTGCCGAGAACGCGTCGGTCGGGTTGGTGGGGGTCTCGGTGCGGCTTGGTTGTCCGTGGATTCGGCCGGTTGGGCGTTTCTGGGCGTGTGGTGCCCGGAAACTCGGTTGTGGCTGGTCAGGCGGCGTTTCGGTATTCGTGTATGAGGCCGTCGCATCGACTGGTTCGGAGCACGGTGACGGGCGTCGGCGGAGCTTCGGGCGGTTCGTTGACGGGTGTCGGTGGCCGCTGGTTGAGAGACTGGTGGGGTCGGTGCTGGTTGAAGTGAGCGATGTAGGCGCGGACGAGGCGTTCGAGCTGCTGGCGGTTCCACACGATGGTGCGGTCGAGGAGTTCGCGGCGGATCGACCCGATCCAGCGTTCAGCGAACGTGTTCGCGACTGGAACCCGAACGGGTGTCTTGAGGATTTTGAACCCTTCGGTTCTGAATGCCTCGTCAAAAGCGTCAACGAACTGGCTGCCACGGTCACGAACGAGTGCTCGTGCTCCTTCGAGGCGTTCGGCGTGGCTCATGAACAGGTTTCTCGCGGCCTGTGTGGTCCACTCTCCGGTCGGGTTGGCCGTGATGCCTGCGAAGATCACCTCGCGGGACCGAACCTTGACGAAGAACAGAATGTAGTAGCGGCGCAAGAAAGCGGTGTCGACGGTGAAGAAGTCGCAAGCGACCGCTGCTTGGGAGTGCAAGAACTCGGTCCAGGTCACATCCGAGCGGTTTGGGGACGGGTCGATGCCGTGGTCGGTGAGGATCTGCCATACGGTGCCTTTGCCGATCTTGTGGCCGAGTCGGGCGAGTTCGCCCTGGATGCGGCGATGTCCCCATGTCGGGTTCTCTTGGGCGAGTCGCACGATCAGCTGACGTAGCTCGGCGCTGATCGGAGGTCTCCCAGGCCGGCGAGCCGGTGGCTGTGTCCAGTGTTTCGCGATTCGTTTGCGGTGCCATCGCAGCAGAGTCTCAGGCGACACGATCCATCCCTGACGCAGCGCCTTTGGCAGCGCGGCGGCGATCGCGCCGAGCAGGGTCCGATCGTCGTCGGTGAGCGAGGGTCGGCCGACCTGGCGGCGCAGCACGGCATTCTCGTGGCGCAGCACGATGATCTGTAGGTCTTTCCAGCGCCCAGAACGCACAGCGATACGCGCGAACTGGGCAAGGAACCGGTAGAGGAGACGAGACACGAGGATTCAGGATGGCGGCATCAGGCCTGGTCAGCACCCACGCGCGGGTTTCCGGGCACCACACGCTGTTGTCAACCATTCGTTGAGAACCATCCTCGGCAATCGATGGCTCCACTAGGTAGGGTGTCTATCTATGCAAGATGTCGATGTACCGTCGGGGTGGTTTCGTGGAGTGCTGGACCCGTGCCTGTTGGCCCTGGTCGGCGAGGGAGAGACCTATGGCTATGAGTTGGCCGCCCGGCTGGAGAACGCCGGGTTGGGTCGGGTGAAGGGCGGGTCGCTGTATCCATCGTTGGCTCGTCTGGAGAAGCGGGGGTGGCTGGCGCCGCAGTGGAAGGCCGGCGATGGGGGGCCGGGCCGCAAGTACTACACCCTGACCGCTTCGGGCCGGGCTGAGCTGGAACACCAAGCGCAGGCGTGGGGTGAGTTCGCGGGCCGGGTCGCCAGCGTGTTGGGGGCGGAGGTGGCGCGGTGAGGGACGAGTCCTGGTTGAATGCCTTCGATCACGCGCTCGAGGCGGCCGGCGTGGCCCCGGTGGAGCGGGCATCGGCTCGGGTGGAGACCGAAGGGTTTCTCGCTGATGCTGGCGTGTCGGCCTTTGAGCACTTCGGACCCCCTGACGTGTATGCGGCGGAGCTGGCGAAAGCGCTCGCGAGCACTGCTGACGTGGGCCAGCGGTCCAAGAAGACCGTTCAGGGTCCGGTGGTCGTGCAGGTCGACGCGGTGTCGAAGTCCTACCGCGGAGCTGTCGCGTTGCACGAGGTCTCGTTGAGCGTGGCCAAGGGCGAGGTTGTGGTGTTGACGGGCCCGAACGGGGCAGGGAAGTCGACGCTGCTGCGCATGCTGGCGAGCCTTGAGCGCCCGGACACCGGCACGATCTCGGTCTCTGGTGCGGTTGGCTACGTCCCCCAAGCAGGTGGGCTTGACCTGTACCTGACCGCTGGGGAGCACTTCGAACTCTTCGCCGCGCCGACCGGAATGAGCGGATCCGAGGCGCGCCGCGAAGGGAATCGGCTAGCCCGTGAACTCGGCTGGGACTCCGCTTCGGGGCCGCTGGCGGGGGAGCTCTCGGGAGGTACGGCCCAGAAGCTGGCCGTGATCACCGCACTGCTTGCACAACCCGAGATCCTCCTGCTCGACGAGCCGTACCAGGGCATGGACGCCGACAGTCAGCAGCGCTTCTGGGCGCTGTTGTGGGCCTGGCAGGAAGGCGGTCGCTCTGCGGTTGTGTCGTCGCACTCGACCGACGCGTTGGCCAAGGCGTCCAAGGTTGTCGAGATCGAAGGGCTGACCCTGCGATGAACACGATCGTCCTTCGGGCCAACACGACGATGCGGGCGCTGTTGCGCCGCCGCCTTGCGCTCGCGGTGCTGGTGGTCATGCCAGTCGCCTTCTACTTCGTCACCCGCTCCTCGGTCGGCCAGTCGGTCCGGGCGCTCGTGTTCGGAATCAGCTGGGCGGTCAGCACCGTCGCGTTCTTCGCCACCGTCTCGGCCCGGAATCTCGAACCCCGCCTGACGCTCGCCGGCTGGCGACGCGGCCACCTGTTGGCTGGAAGGTTGCTCGGCCTGCTGGCGATCGTCGCGGCCTTGACCGTCGCCTATGTCGCCTTGGTCGGTGTCGACCGTGACGTGCGCAGCCTCAGTGCCGTGGCAGTGGACTTCCTGGTCACCGGCGCAGTCGCAGTTGGAGTCGGCACCACCGTGGGCACCGTCATCGGAAGGGAAATGGAAGGCACACTCGTGCTGTTCTTCTTCGCCGGCCTCCAGGCCGTCGCCAATCCGTTCGACACCTGGTCCCGAGCGCTGCCGTTCTGGTCATCACGTGAACTCGGAACCTGGGCCATCGACGGCCCCGACATCGGCTCCCTCGCCGACGGCCTCACCCACGCCGCCACCGTCGTCGTCCTAAGCGGAATTGTCAGCTGGGCTTTCGACCGACGCTCCGCGCCACGCTGACGACTGCACCGCCGGCGCGACCCTGGTTGTACGGGCGACGTCGATGGTTCATCCAACCGAGGGACTGTTGCAGAGCTTGTGGATGGGGGGCCGCCACATCGGCTGGTCGAGATCTTGGGAGCGTCCTGAACCTACGGAGAGCCTGTGCCGCCCGGAAACCGGGTGGCCCCCATCAGGCGGCATTTCGGTACTCGTGTATGAGTCCGTCGCATCGGCTGGTTCGAAGCACGGTGACGGTGGATGGGGACACCTCTGGCGGTTCGTCGACGGGTGTCGGTGGTCGTTGGTCGAGCGGCTGGTGGGGTCGATGCTGGTTGAAGTGCTAAACGTAGTCGCGAACGAGGCGTTCGAGCTGCTGTTGGTTCCAAACGATCGTGCGGTCGAGGAGTTCGCGGCGGATCGATCCGAACCATCTTTCTGCGAGGCGAATTGACCACACAACAGCTCTCTCATCTGCGGTTTCACTCGCTGGAGGGTAGAGCCCGAAACCGTCTCCCACCTGGTGCGATGCATTTCCGGCAGGTTCAGGGGCCGACCGGCACGACGGGTTGGTGGCTGGGTCCAGTGGTTCGCGATCCGTTTGCGGTGCCAACGCAGCAGCGTCTCGGGTGTGGCGATCCAACCTTGCCGCAGCGCCTTGGGCAGAGCTGCGGCGACAGCGCCGAGCAAGGTCCGGTCGTCGTCGTTGAGCGCGGGTCGGCCGACCTGGCGGCGTAGTACGGCGTTCTCGTGGCGCAGGACGATGATCTGGAGGTCTTTCCAGCGTCCGGAACGCACGGCGAGACCAGCGAACTGAGCGAGGAAGCGGTACAGGAGACGAGACACAAGAGGCCAGGATGGCGGGCAAAGGCGCTGGTCAGCGCACACGCGCCAATATTCGAGCGGCACAGGTGGCTGGGTCCAGTGTTTCGCGATTCGTTTGCGGTGCCATCGCAGCAGCGTTTCGGGTGTGACGATCCAGCCGTGGCGTAGCGCCTTGGGCAGGGCCGCGGCGATCGCGCCGAGCAGGGTCCGGTCGTCGTCGGTGAGCGATGGTCGGCCTACCTGGCGGCGCAGCACGGCATTCTCGTGGCGAAGGACGATGATCTGGAGGTCTTTCCAGCGCCCAGAACGCACAGCGATACGCGCGAACTGGGCAAGGAACCGGTAGAGGAGACGAGACACGAGGATTCAGGATGGCGGCATCAGGCCTGGTCAGCACCCACGCGCGGGTTTCCGGGCACCACACGGTGTGTCTCGAAAAATGCGTAACCCCGGCCGTTTGCAGGGCAGGGACGGTTCCGGGGTCTTCGCCGTCCATTGTAGGGTCGGCGGTGAAGATGTCAACGTTCAATCATCAGACGATCGTTGATCGTCTCACCTCTGACAGGCTCTCGTCGTATCTGGCCGTGACGGCTGGCGATGTTCGCGCGGCTGTCGAGTTGTACGACTGGAACGCCCAGGTTGGCGCTGCTCTGTACGAGGATCTCGGTCGTCTCGAGGTGATCTTCCGCAATGCGATCGATGTCGCCCTGATCACATACGGCCAGTCGCGGGGATGGTCCCAGGTCTGGTATCGGCAACGGCCTTTGTTCACGGGGAGGCCTGGACGGCGCGCCTGGGACGATATTGATGCGGCCCGTCGTCGGTCCACTCGTCGCGGTCGGCCGGAGGCGCACGGTCAGGTGATAGCGGAGTTGAGTTTCGGGTTCTGGCGGTTCCTGTGCACCACGCACTACTTGACGTCGTTGTGGGTTCCGGCGCTGGCGGCTGCCTTTTCTCACCATCCTGATGCCGGCGATGCGAGGATTGTGCGCGCCGATGTCGACGACCGGATTCAGCGACTTCACTTCCTGCGTAATCGGATCGCCCACCATGAGCCGATCCACCAACGGAACCTCATACGCGATCATGAGGAACTTCTCGACGTGATCGGGTGGATTTGCCCTGACAGTCACGCCTGGGTCAGCTCGGCGAGCCGAACGCCTGCCGGCATCGGGGACCGACCGTGAACGCGGTCACCCGCCAGGGGTGTCGCTATGCAAATGGTTTGCTAATGGCAGCCTGCGGCAAGGAGCGGAATCTTGCGGCGGGTAGCGTTCGGGCCGGTCGCCAGTTGCCGTTGTTTGCCGCTCCCTGCTACCTATTGCCGCCAGACGCCACTTCGGGGAGGTGAGTTCAAGTCCCCCCTCCGACACGAACAGGTGTTCGATCAAGTGTGCGAGTCCCAGGTTCTGAGGCCTGGGGCTCGTTCTCGTTCTGGGCCCTCGCCTTGGCGCCTGCAGCACTCTGTGCGAACCCGTTGGCTAGGGGAGTCAGTGCAGAGTTCGTATGGGGGGCGTTGATCGTGTGTCGTGGGTGCCGCTGGAGATGGTTGTGGAGACCGGCGGAGCGCTTCGGCTCGTCACCGCGTCGAATCACCTCGACGTTTAGGCGCGAACCGGTGCGCGGCGCACATCAACGCAAGTTCCCAGCAAGCCCGCACCCACAGGCCACCGATGCCCAGTCATGCCCGGATCCGCTGTTGATAAGCCCCAGCCACGAGGCCACACTGGGTCCGGGACGTCGAGGGGCAACTCGACGGCCCGGACCCAGCTAGTCACCTAGTTCCGCTTTTCGGAAACGGTGGTCTTTGGATGCCGTCGGGCAGTGGCGGGCTTCACGAAGCGCCCAGTGATTGCTGAGCGATGTCGCTTGCCGCTGCTCGGCGAACCCTTTCCTTTCGCCATGGTTCTCACCTCCTTTCTCGTTGTTGTGGTCGATCACGCGCGATCAGGCAGCTGGCCAGGCTTGGTGGATCTGGCGGGCTAGCCCATCGAGCCGGGCCTGAGCGTTGGAGGGGATGCGGGTGGCTGTGATCAGACGACCGCCGATCACATCCAGTACCGCGGGAACAGCGCCGCTGTGTCCGTACAAGGCGTGCATGATCCAGAGGGCGACCTCGACGTCGGGCAGTGTGATCCTCACTGGCTTGCTCAGGTGCAGCTTGATGACGTGAAGCCGGCCGTTGATAGCGCCCTGGACCTCGGGCGACACGCGAACTGCGAGATCGCCGCTGGTCCATCGATCCCGTGACGGTGTACCCGCCCAGTCGATGCCGGAGTCTGATGTCCATTGCTCGAATGCATCCAGCCCTGCGGTGAAGTTGGCAACTCGATCTGGTCTCTGACCGCGGATCATGTCCGCTCGAGCGTCTTCGAGTGACCAGCCTCTAGCGCGTCGCTTGAGGGCGGTGTCCAGCCTCCGCCAGTACCAGGAGCTGGGATCGAACTCCTGGCTTATCTGGGCGGCCGCCTGGTCGAGCAGCTGCGCTCGTTTTGCTGGCGGACTGTTGCGCCAGGCGCTGAAGTTGAGCATCGAGATGATGCGTGGATCCGACACGGGTCGGCTCCTTTCTCGGCACACGGGCCGAAATTCGCGCCATCCCGCAGATTCGTGTAACTTCCGCTCTCTACGCCGAAAGGCGGGTCTTCTCCTCTGCGGGAAGGCTCACTTGGTGACAGGCCCGGGGTTGCAGCCCTGGGCCTGTTGCTTCACTATGGCTCTGTCCTGAAGCTCCTCTCAGTAGGCCCGTCGAGCCGGACAGGGATAGCCAGTACACCCGTGAAATTTCAACGATGTCAAGGATTGATAGCAGCGGCATCGGACATTCACGCGCATCCGCCCGGCTCCTCGAACTACTGGCGTGTCATTTAGTTCAATTGTCACGAACTCCTGCTGTGGACTGCCAGTGGAGACACAAGAAACATCTGTGGACAAAGTGGTGGAGGCTGAGGACCGAGTTGGGTGTGACCTGTGGACAAGTTTGATTTCCGGTATTGACCCCCTCGTGTGATGCCTCGTATTCGTGGCAAACGGGCGGACTAGTATCGGCACAAGTAGCCACGAGCTCGATTGGAGGACTGCGGTGGGCTGGAAAGGAACCGTTCGCTCGATTCAAGCAGCGCAGCGTGCTTCCGAGCGCCGAAGCGGAGCATCGCCTCAAGGAAGCTAACAAGGCCGCTGAGCAGCAGCACGCTGCCGCGGTTGTCGAAGCGTACGAGGCTTACATCGAGCTGATCTCGACCATGCACCAGGACGTCGGCCCGTTGGTCGACTGGACCCTGCTCGCTGTTGCCGAACCTCCACTGGCACCGGAACGTATGAGCCTCAACGAAGAAGCAGCCCGCTCGGCGTTGGAGGCTCATCGCCCCTCGGGCCTGTTCAGGAAGCGTTCGGAGCGCAAAGGCCAGGAACTCACCGACGCGATTCCGGCTGCCATTGCGGCCGACGATGCTTCACACCAAGCGGCGATGACGGCACACGCCGAGGCGGTCCAGGATCACGCCGACTCGGTGACCATGGCAGATCGGGTGCTCTCGCGTGACCCTGCTGCGTGGATCGAAGTGCTGGAGTCCTTGAGCGAAATGAGCGAGGTCGAAGCCCTCGGCCAGCGTCTTCACTTCGACGTTCCCGACGACGGATCGCTGCCGACGGTGACGTTGGCCGGCAACTCCGACGACGTCGTGCCCGCCGAGATGTACTCACTGCTGAAGTCGGGAAAGCTCTCAACGAAGCAGACGCCTGTCTCCAAGCGCTGGGAGCTGTATCAGGACCATGTCTGCTCAGCAGCGCTTCGGATCGGACGAGACTTCTTCGCACTGCTTCCCGCCGATCAGGTTCGAGTCAACGTCACCGACGACCTTCTCAACAGCACGACCGGGCACAAGGAACAGAGCATCATCCTCTCCGTCATCTTCGCTCGTCCAACTCTCGACAGTCTGAACATGGACAGCGTCGACCCATCCGACTCAATGGTTAACTTCGTTCACACCATGGACTTCCGGAGGACCAAAGGATTCAACGCGGTCGAGCCTGCATTACTTAGCTGAGTTTCGCGGCAACCAACGGCAGCTCACGGCACCCCGGCGGTGAGGCAACCTCTGGGCCCGCAGAACTCGCGACATGAGAAGGCAGGCAGATTGGCGGGGAACGACGATGTTTCGCACGCGCGAGTATTCGAGTGGCGCAGACCGGCTTGGACAAACTCAGCTGATCGGTATCCACGTCCGCTTCCTGGCGCGTACGACCCCGTCTTTGCCGATGAAGCACTCGGCATAGTGCTCGCCGCGGTACGCGGTGACCTCGTTCAACACAGATTCACCGCGGACGATGCTGCCTCTGAGTTGCTCAGGCCGTTTGGCCGCTTGTTCCCCGTGGTTGCGGACCTTCCAGTAGATGTCGTAAGGCGGCGGAACCGTCGTTTCGGTCACGATGAAGCGCACGTTGCGGTGCTTCGGAATGCGTCGGCGACGAAGCTGCGAGCGTCGGGCGTAGCCACCATCGCCGGCTATCTCGAGCATCACGTTCACGCTGTGATCGACCAGTACTGCAGCGAAGCAGTCTTCTGGGAGCTGCTCGTCGGGTGCAGGACTCAGCCCTCTTGCCATATCTCGCGTAGAGCCTTGGCTATCGCCGATGAGCGCAGTCTTCGCGATCTGAGTTGAGGCTCCGAAGGACGGAGTAAGGCGGTCCATCGCTAGGTCGACGGACGCTGCGACCCGCGATGATTCGAGATTCGCCCGTAGGTTCTTCAACCATTCGAAGAACTTCTCGCATCGCTCCGGGTCTGCGTTCCATTTGTCGGCGAAGTTCTCCCTTTCGTGAGCGGGATTCGGAAGCCACCATTCGTCGTTCCTACGTTGGATTGGTTGGTGTAGTTGTGACACGACGGCAGCCAGTGCCTGATCTAGGTCAGACTGTCCCCGATAGGTGATCGCGGCGAGGGTCGTGATAAGGATCGATGGCGGTGCCTGCGCATCGTCTTCGAAGTAGACGTCACGACTTCGCTTGAGCACTTGAACAACGCGTTGCAGTGGGGTCCGGATGAGGAAGTCAGGCACTTCGGCGACGTCGACGTTGAAAGCCTTCGCCAGCTCCCTTCGGCTCTCGTCCACTAGCGCTGAGTTTTGCCGTTGTGAGAACCAGTTCGCGTAGCCGATGGGATTGCTGTATTGCCATTCGTGTAGGTCCCGGTCGCTGAGCCGGATGGCGGTCGCTGAGTCTTCGTGCGGAATTGCCGGCAAGACATCGAGATGGAACCCTGCGTCGAAGAAGTCGAGCCGCCAGCACCGCCCGAGTTCCAGAGGCTCGTCCAGGTCGTGGGCCTCGCAGTAGGCACTGAGCAACTCACCGGCTTCGTCTCGAAGTTTCTGCTGGGAAATCGACCCAGGTTGCAGCTGGCGGAGGAATACCAGGTCGATATCGAAGTCGCCCCGGTCCACTACGGGTCGGACGACGGTGCCCAGCCGGAAGGAGCCCTGGGAGTAGATCTCGACGTCAGCATGTCCCTCGTAGCGTTGGGAGATCCAGTCGCCGATCGCTAGATACTGAGCTCTTGCCTGCTCGAACTGGTCCCGCGTGATGTCGAGCTCACGGCCAACCGCTTCAACGAACCCGGCAAGGTAGGTGCTCATCCCTGGGCGTTCCCGGAAACGTATGAGGTCGCCTGGTGTCGGAAGAAGTCGCGTAGTGGTGGACTTTGATGTCGTGAACGAGCGGAAGCGTGTCCCATGAGGTCACGTGCGTCGACGCGATCCAGGCGATGCAGTCCGCTGGGTACGATCACGTCAACGCGGTGGGCTCGTTCCTTCCCCAAGAGCAGTTTTGCATGATTGAACGCCGCTAGTGCCTGCCCCCGCATGACTGTTGCTGTCGCGTGTGGGGCCCAACGCGCTAGCCCGCCAGTGTCAAGCTTCCTCGGTAACAGCCTGAGTTCTGTGGTCGTTCCGACGTTTAGGAGATGGATCTGACCGAGCTCGCCGCCACAGCACTCGGCCGCCTCGACCACGCCTACAAGCGATGGGTTGTTTGCCCACACCCCGCCATCGATCAGACGCACTCCTCTGAGGTCCAGAGCAGGGAAGAACGTAGGGGCGGCGGACGTAGCTCGGGCGACATCCACGAGGCGTTCCTTCTTATCCCTCAGTAACCGCTCAAAGTGGGGTGTCCGAAAGAGGTAGACGTCATTGCTCGTGAGATCGAAACTCGGAATCGCGAGACGTATCGGACTCTCACCGAGTGTCATGGTGCCGAACGCTTCAGCTAGGCACTCGACGAGTGGGGCAGGATCGTAGGTGCTCCAAACTCGACGCAACCGTGGCAGTAGGCGGCGAGGGAAGATCTCGTCCTGGTGCTGAAGGTAGAAATCAACGATCTGTTGGGCGCTCAGGCCAGCGGCCAAGCCCAGCGCAACTATTCCACCAGTTGACGTGCCAACTATCAGGTCGAAGTGATCCGTCAGGCGGCTGTCGTAGTCACTCTCGAGGCCGGCGAGCGCGGCCGCTGCGAAGATGCCCTTGAGCCCGCCGCCATCGATCGCAAGCACCTGGAAGCGCCCATCCGCTTCGCCAGTCACAGCCATTCCGCCTTTAGTCGGAGGGTTTGCTCTTGAGTCTCGTTGCAACTCACTCGCATACGGCAATCGTAGACCTACCCTGTGACAGCCGGTCGTTGGAAGCGTCGACACAGGGTTTGCCGACCAGTGACTCCCACGGTCGGCGGTCGACGAGTACGAACGTTGGGTTCCTCTCCAAGGCCCATTCGCGGTGTCTGACCAGCGTTCGCTCTGTGAGGTGTGATCCGGCCGGGCCCTGTCGACGACGGTCAGGCGGAATTTCTGAGGAGCACCCATTCGCTTTCGGTGTGTGGAGTTAGGGTACAAGACGCCCCTCCGACACATTCGGAATGGCCGTTTGGCCTAGTCAGGGCCGGTTTTTGTGCGTGGACCGCGGCTTGCGGCTATGTGCCCTATGCGGCTGACCGACGAGTGACTGACGGGCGCAGTCCAATAGGCCTGTGGTCATCTCA
The DNA here is from genome assembly GCA_020439485.1 of Acidimicrobiales bacterium. Taxonomy (GTDB): domain Bacteria; phylum Actinomycetota; class Acidimicrobiia; order Acidimicrobiales; family Poriferisodalaceae; genus JAAETH01. The sequence goes on from JAGQSP010000094.1 coordinate 11,137, forward strand.
AGGGGTTAGGACTCTTTCGGCGCGGTTTGATGGGATGCGGATCAGTCTGACTTCAGCCGCGGCTCTATCCGTCGGAGAGTAGGAACCTAGACCGGCTCTGACCTGCTTGTTGCGACGCATTCTCGGAACCCGCGGCGTTCGATCTCGTTCGCTCGTGTTGCGCGGCGTCGCCGCGCGTGGCCTGGTCCGTGGCTGTGAGCGTGCGAAGTGTGGGGGATGGCTGGACGCGGGCGGTCGCAGGCGGGACACTGTGAGTGATGCGGTTGGAAATCTCTCGGCGTGCTGATCTTGCTCTGGGCGCTCTGCGCGCGCTTGGTGGGTCTGGGTATCGGATGAAGGGGCCTCGGCTGGCTGAGTGTCTGCAGACGACGGCCGGTTTCATTCCTCAGGTGGTTGGTCCGTTGGTGAAGGCGGGTTGGGTGAGGTCGGAACCTGGTCCGACCGGGGGGTACTACCTCGCGGTCCCGCTTGAGTCGGTTTCGGCGTTAGAGGTCATCGAGGCTGTCGAGGGGCCAACGGACTCGGGGGCGTGCGTTGTGGTTGACGGTCCTTGTGATGCCGAGAATCCGTGTGTGTTGCACGAGGCGTGGGCTCGGGCGCGGGCTGAGCTGATGAGGTCGCTGGCGTCGGTTCCGGTTTCGCAGCTTCCGCTGTGTGGCGAGGCCTGATCGGGCGAAGCGCCCTCGCGCCCGCCCTGTAAGGGACCTAGGTCCCTATCGCTCCTCCGTTCATTTGGTTGACGATGTCCGGTATTCATGAGTCGCTGAGTTCAGGACTCGTTGAGTTCGGGATTTAGTGTGTGAGCGGGAGGGTTCGACCAGGTGATGGTGCCGGCAGGAGACCGACGATTCACAGCGGGTAGCTCGCTTCGGCTTCACCTCGCTCTGGTAGCGCTCGCGGCTGTTGTTGCCGCGTTGGCGGCTTCGCCCGGTCGGGTCGCTGCGCAGGACCCGTCTGGCGAGGACCTGTACGTACAGAATTGTGCGGCGTGTCATCAAGCCGATGGTTCGGGGATCGAGGGCGCGTTCCCGCCATTGGTGGACAATCCGAGCGCTGCGGATCCCGCGTACGTGGCTGGGGTGATTGTCGAGGGCAAGAGCGGACCTCTCGAGGTGCTCGGTGTCGCGTATGACGCGGTGATGCCTCCGGTGGCTGGGCTGTCCGAGGACCAGGTTCAGGCGATAGCGGCACATGTGACCGGATTGGCGGGCGCCGCTCCGACTCCAACGACGGTCGCCGTCGACGAGCCCAGTGGTGGGAACTCCGTCCGCGGTCACGATCTGTTCGTCGGGTCGTCGGGTTTCAGCAATGGTGGGTCTGCTTGTGCTTCGTGTCACTCGGCCGGTGAGGTTGGCAGCTTGGGTGGTAGCAGCCTTGGTCCCGATCTGACCGATGTGTACGGCCGCCTTGGCGGAGAGGCTGGGCTCAGCGGGTGGCTTACCAACCCGCCATCGCAGACGATGTCGCCGATCTTCGGCGACAAGCCGTTGACCGAGGCGGAAATCGCCGATGTCGTGGCATTCCTCGCTAAGGCCCCGGATGCAGACCCACCGCCCGAGCAGCTCGACTGGCTGCTGCTGGCCGGATTCATCGGCTGCGGCGTCCTGTTTGCCGGGATGGCAGTTGCGTGGCGCGGAATGCGCAAGACCTACGTAGACACCCTGAGGAGCGCTCGATGAACCAGTGGAGCCGAGACACCGTCGATCCCGCGGCGCGCCAATGGGAGGAGTTCTACCGAAACAGGTTCCAGCACGACAAGCGGGTGCGCACAACCCATGGCGTCAACTGCACCGGCAGCTGTTCGTGGGAGGTTTTCGTCAAGGAAGGCATCGTCACCTGGGAGCTGCAGGCCACCGACTATCCCCAGCTCGAGGAGGGTTTGCCGCCCTACGAGCCGCGGGGCTGTCAACGGGGCATTTCGTACTCGTGGTATCTGTACTCGCCTCTGCGGGTGAAGTACCCGTACGCGCGCGGTGTGCTGGTCGACATGTATCGGTCGGCCAAGGAGGCCTACGGCGATCCGGTCGCGGCGTGGGAGAGCATCCAGGGTTCTCCTGAGCTTCGCAGCCGCTATCAGCAGGCGCGTGGTAAGGGAGGTTTTCGGCGGATCAGTTGGGAAGAGGCCTACGAGATCGCCGCCGCCTCGACGCTTCACACCATCAAGGCGCACGGCCCGGACCGTGTGGCCGGGTTCTCGCCTATTCCGGCGATGTCGCAGGTGAGTTACGCGGCGGGGAGCCGGTTCATGTCGCTCATCGGTGGCGTGGTGATGAGCTTCTACGACTGGTACTGCGATCTTCCGCCTGCGTCGCCGGAGATCTGGGGTGAGCAGACCGACGTGCACGAGTCGGCCGACTGGTTCAACGCCAGGTTCGTTGCGGTCATGGGGTCGAACCTCAACATGACCCGCACCCCGGACACACACTTCATTTCCGAAGTGCGTCACGCCGGTGGAAAGCTCGCCGTGTTCAGCCCCGATTTCTCCCAGGTCGCGAAGTACGCGGACTGGTGGATCCCCTCGAACCCGGGGCAGGACACGGCGTTCTGGTTGGCAGTCAACCATGTCCTGTTGACAGAGTTCTACCGCGATCGCGACGTTCCATACTTCCGCGACTACGCGAAGACCTACACCGATCTGCCGTTCCTGGTCGAGGTCGACAACGGCAAGGCCGGAAAGTACCTGCGGGCGAACCGGCTCGAGCGCTACGCCGACTGTGAGAACGGCGACTGGCGCATGCTCATGTGGGACGAGGTGTCCAATGAGCCCCGAATGCCGAACGGCTCCATCGGAGACCGGTGGGCCAGTGAGAACAAGGGCCGCTGGAATCTCGAACTGCACGACAGCGTCGTCGGCGCTGACATCGCCCCGACGCTGACTTTCGTCGGCAACGGAAGCGGCACCGCCGAGATCGAGTTCGAGATCTACGAAGGTGGGGGAACGGTCACCCGATCCGTCCCGGTTCGCATCATCGAGACGGTCAACGGACCCGTCACGGTCACGACCGTGTTCGATCTGATGATGGCCCGGTTCGGCGTCGACCGGAACATGCCGGGCGAGGATGCGGCGAGCTATGAGGACGCGGAGGCGCCGTACACACCCGCGTGGCAGGAGAAGTACACGGGCATCCATGCGGACACGGTGGTGAAGTTCGCTCGCGAGTGGGGCCGCAACGGTGAGCTCACCGGTGGCAAGAACATGATCATCATCGGTGCCGGGGCGAACCACTGGTACCACAACAACCTTCTGTACCGGTCGGGCATCGTTGCGTTGATGCTGACCGGTTCGGTTGGCGTGAACGGTGGTGGACTGGCCCACTACGTCGGCCAGGAGAAGGTTGTGTGTGGTGCTTCGTGGGGTGCCATCGCCATGGCGGGCGATTGGGGCATGGCCCCGCGTCAGCAGAACACGCCGTCGTTCCACTATGTGCACTCGGACCAGTGGCGTTACGAGCGGGGCTACCGCGAGTACGACTCGTTGCCTGAGGATCATCCCGAGCGCCACGATCACACGATCGATCATCAGGCTCGCGCGGTGCGTCAGGGTTGGCTGCCGTTCTTTCCCCAGTTCAAGCAGAACCCGCTCGAGGTGGTCAGGGAGGCCAGGTCGTGGGGTGCTGACAGCGAGGAGGCGATCACGGATCGCATCGTCGAGCGGTTGAAGTCAGGTCACCTGGAGTTCTCGATTGACGATCCAGACGCCCCGGAGAACTGGCCGCGAACGTGGTTCATCTGGCGGGGCAACGCCATCGGCACCTCGGCCAAGGGCCACGAGTTCTTCATGCGCCACTACCTGGGGACGCACTCCACGGCCGTCGCGGCAGAGCCCGAAGACCATGGTGTGGCCGAGGTGAACGTCAGACCCGACGCACCGATCGGGAAGATGGACCTCGTCGTGGATCTCAACTTCCGTATGGACACCACGGCGCTGTACAGCGACATCGTCCTGCCGGCAGCGACCTGGTACGAGAAGGACGACATCAACTCGACCGACATGCACACCTTCATCAACCCGATGCAGGCAGCGGTGCCACCGGCTTGGGAGTCGAAGGCCGACTGGGACATCTTCACCGGTCTGGCCCGGCGAGTTTCGCAACTGGCCGTCGGCCGGTTCCCGAACGGGGCGACCGACGTGGTCATGCAACCCCTGGCCCACGACTCGCCAGACGAGATGGCCCAGGCAACGGTCGCCGACTGGCGAGCGGGTGAGGTGGACGCCATTCCCGGTGTCACCATGCCGCGATTCAAGGTGGTCGACCGCGACTACACGTCTCTGTACGAGAAGATGACATCGCTGGGTCTGGGGATCCGCAACAACGGGGTCGCCGTCCATGGACTGCGAGTGCAGGTCGAGGACTTCTACGACGCGCTTGCCCGTAAGCAGCCGGATGAACGAACACGCGGGGGCGAAGGTCCACTTCGGCCGTCGTTGGTGAAGGCCAGGCAGGTGGCCGACGCAGTGCTGGCACTCGATCCGGCCAGCAATGGCGAGATCGCTCATCGCGCTTTTGAGGTCGAAGAATCCAAGACCGGTAGGTCGCTGGTGCATCTCGGCGCTGCGCAGCGCGATGGCCGTATCAGCTTCGCCGATCTGATCTCCCAGCCCCGCCGGGTCATGACAACACCAACCTGGAGTGGGCTAATCAACAAGGGCCGGGCATACAGCCCGTTCACCTTCAACGTCGAGCACCTGGTGCCGTGGCGGACGCTGACCGGCCGTCAGCACTTCTATCTCGACCACGAGAACTACATCGCCTGGGGTGAGCATCTGCCGGTCTACAAGCCCCGTCCCGACCATGCGATGTTGAACGA
>JAGQSP010000095.1 GCA_020439485.1 Acidimicrobiales bacterium
CAACAACGCGTTCACGCTGCGCCGGCACCCAATCAACGCCCCGAGCACCGAGCCAAGCCTCGCCAGGCCCTCTGACATGCGGGGGGGGTATCAGACTGACCCCAGCAGCAGGCGAGCGATCCCCAGCACGATCGGGCAGAACAACCTCCGACCCTGCACCGCCCGCCGACCCAGCGCCAACCGACACCGCGAACAAGGATATGACGGCCACCACAAACAGTCGCTTCCCCACCGCTCCCCCAAGTCACAGACCAAAAGACAACAACACCCAACGGGACCCTACGCCCGATGAGCCACCATTTCAACTCAGCCGAACACTCCAAACAACCGCCCCAACCTGGGACCGCATACCCAGCATCACGAACACATGGCGATGCCCGAAATCCCAGAAACCTTGTCGCGTTTCACCTCGCCGATGCGCCTACCTACAACAAACGACCAACCACCGATGTTGGAACAAATCTTGGATTGACGAGCCCCACTGGCCACCACCCACCCCGTCCCCCGTCTCGCGACCCGGGAGTTCGGCGATCGCCGAACTCCGTAAGTGACGAGCGAAGCGAGGAACGACGTGGGCCCGGCGGGGCTCGAACCCGCGACCAAGCGATTATGAGCAACCTTCCATCCGTCCATCCCGTGCAGGGCAGTGCTCTGACGTGGTGTTACGTCCAACGGCCCGTCCGTCGAGCGGTCTCCAGTGACGTCTGGTAGCCCTGCCGATGTTGGAAAGAATGTTGGAATTCCCGGCCGCCGGAATCATCTGTCCACTGTGCGGTCTGGTGACATCTTGTACGGCCTGGTGAGTTCGGGTGACTTCGATGATCGTCCCGTGTCGCTCAATCACCAACGACGCTGTCGAGCCAATCGGCGAGGTTCGGGTCGGGGTCCTCGTGGGGGTAGGCAGCCTCGAACGCGGTGACCGCTGCCGCTGCGGTGCCGAAGCTGGTGTGTGGCCAGAGTTGCCGCAGGTCGTCGGTGTCCACAGCACGTCCGGCGAACAACTTCATCACGAACACCTGATCCAGTGACAGCCCGAGAACCAGAAGCCGAGGATGGTCGCGCACCACCGTCGCGTCGGCGAGATCGAACCCGGCCGGTAGGAACTGGGCAGCTGCGTCGTTGATCCAGCGCGGAGCAAGATCATGACGGGCGGCGACCCGCTCGACCGCGATCTTCAAGACTTCGTCGAGACGCTCGACACTGTCGACGTCACGAGTGGCGTCGCGCAGACCTTGCCACGCCAATAGTGCGCCACCGACGATCACGAGTCTGCGCCGCACCCCATCGTCAGGAAGATCGTCGGCGACCTCCTCCACATAGGCCAACAGTGTCGCCCCGTCTATCGGATCGTTCGACTCAGGCACCGACGGTTTCCCTTGGCCGGAACAGACTCTCCACGTCGACGATCAGACCGCGCTCCGCGAACCTACGATCGACGGTCGGACGGCGACGAGCAGGCGGTTCCCAAACAGGATCGGCTCCGGGAACCGACGCCACCCAACCAGGTCGTGGCAGCCCAGCATCGTCAGCCAGCTTCTCCGCGACCGCTGCGAGCAACGCATCGACAATGCGATTGCCCGACGGCGGAGCAGGCGCGTAGATCGCCGCAGGAACCCGATCCGGGTGCAAAGTTAGCCAGTCGATCCATGAACGCCACCTCACCCACTCCAACTTCAGCCCACGATCGCCATCGGACTCCCACGCATCGACGAGATCCTCGAGTCGCGGACCTCGATCCGCTCCGATGGGCCGGGCCGATAGCTCAAGGCTGTACCCACACGCACCCAAAATCCGCTCCAACACCTCCACCGTCGGCTGGATCCGACCAGACTCGATCCGAGTAATCGTCGAAACCGCCACACCAGCCTCAGCCGCCAACCACCGATAACTACGGCCTGACGACTCCTTCGCCCCATGAACCAAACCAGCAACATCCACACATGTGAGCATAAACGCTCACAATCTGAAGAGCAACGGGCTCGGACCCACGACATCCGCCAGAGGTGACGCGAGGGCAGCCCCGACGACGCTCCTCGATGGTGGGCTAGGGTGGCCGGGTCCGGTGAGCCGAAGGGGGTTGGCATGGCCGGGTCACAGATTGACGCCGACCCCGTTGGGTGGTTGACCGTTTCCCTGACCGGTTTTGGTTGGGATGATGGTCGCTCTGGTCCTCGAGGAGAGGAAGATGAGCGAGAAGAAGCAGAGGCGTTCGTGGACGCCTGATGAGAAGGCCGAGATCGTGTTGGCCGGGTTGCGCGGCGACCGATCGGTTCGCGATGTGTGTCGCGAGCACGAGATATCGGAAACCCAGTTCTGCCAGTGGCGCGACCGATTGTTGGAGGGCGGCAAGGCAGCCCTGCGACGCCCGAACGAGCAACGTCCCGAGGACGCGGAGATCAAGGACCTTCGCAAGCGGGTCGCCAATCTCGAGCGGGCGCTCGGTCGCAAGACCTACGAGCTGGAGATTGCGGGAAAACTGTTGCGGGACTGGGAGTGAAGATGCGTGCCGCCCGGGAACTGGTCGCCCAAGGCGATCAGCCAACCGCTGTGGCACTCGTCGCGCAGGTCTCGCGCCAAGCGATCTACAAGACCCCGAAACGCCGCCCAGCATCCGCAGGCCCGGGGCAGCAATCCGCGGCTGACACGGCGATTGTCGAGGTCGCGAAGGCACATCCTAGCGATGGGACTCGGATGGTCGCGGCTATCGCCGGCCAGCAGTTGGGTGTGGCGGTGAACCGCAAGCGAGTGCAGCGGATCATGCGGGCCCACAAGCTGCTGCAACCGGTTCGGGGGCTCGAACGAAGACGGCGGCCCGGGTTCTTCCGCGTCACCCGACCTGACGAGCTGTGGCACATGGACGCCACCAAGGTGTGGACCGCCCAGCACGGCTGGGTATACCTCCATGCCATCGTCGATTGCTGCACCCGAGAACTCGTGGCCTGGACGCTCGATCTTCGGGGCCGCACCGACGAAGCCGTCGCCTGTGTCGAGCAGGCTGTGTTCGAACGCCGCGTCCGGCTAGGACGGCTCACTTTGGGCACAGACAACGGCACCCAATTCACATCCCGCGGGTTTCGCCGGCATCTCTCGGCGCGTGGAATCACGCATCGTCGTGGCGGCTACCGCGATCCCGAGTCCCGGGCGTTCATCGAGTCCTGGTTCGGCCAGTCCAAACGGCGCTGCGCCTGGCGAGCCGAATGGGAATCCATCAATCAAGCAAGGAGAGACATCACCACCTACATCACCGACTACCACCACCGCCCGCACAGCGGGCTCAAATACCAAACCCCCGCCCAGGTCGCCCAGACCTGGCGGACACTCAACAACTCAGCGACCTGAAACCGACAACCAAAACGGGGTCCACGTCAGCCGAATGGGCCCACAACGGTGTCGACACCCGAGTCCCAGACCCGGTTGTTGTTCGCGTCGAGATACCACTAGCCAGTCGAAGGGCGATACACACCAATGTGACCGTCGGGAGTGAGGATCGGCTCGTCACCGGCCTGTCCGAAACTGCCACAGAAATCGATAGAGCATCCGTCCCGTCGTCGGCAAGGCCGTATTCAGTCTCACCCGATGGTGATCGTGACGGGGTCTGCTTCGACGTGTGGGGTTGCGTTGATTCCTGTGACCCAAGCATCGTAGGTGCCAGTAGGGAAATAGTCGGGAACGATGATGGTCGCGTTGATGAGCGGGACCAAATCCGGATCAGCCTGGAAGTCATAGAAAAAGGCAAATCGCGTCTCGCCAGTCCAAACTGCTGACGCTGACGCGACACTCGGGGGGTCTGCACCTAGTTGGTGGATGGTGGCCGTGATCGTCCGTCCTTCCGCCTCTATAGATGCCGGTCGGTTGGTGGGCCTAATTCGTTCTCCGGTGACGGTGATGTTGGCTTCAAAGAGTCGGCCGCCCGCATCGTCCTGGTCACACCAGACCTCTAACACGTAGAGACCCGGTGGTGTCCCCGTCGGCATCGGCAACTGAACGATTCCGGCGTTGTGAGGGGGAACAAGCAGCAAGCTCACTCTGAAGCGCTCTGGCCGCAGCTGATCTTCCGGAACTGCAATCTCGTTGTCGGGCTGTCGCGTGAAACTCACTCCGGTACTTACGTCCCCCCTCGAATCGCAGGCGTTTGCGATGTCGATGACGATGGTGTCGGTGACGTTGATGGTGTCGGGTGTGAGCATTCTGACGTTGCCGTCTTGGGTGGACTGGTAGGGCGCAGTGGTCGATGGAGAGGTCGTGCTGCTCGACTCGGCCACTGGTTCTGTTGTGGGTGCCGCGTCTTGACTGTCGTCGGAACACCCGGCAGCCGCAAGTAGACCGACCAGTGCCACAGCGCCGACGCGTAGGCGGTGCTTCATTGGCTTGCAGTTCCGGTCCGGTCGATCGGGTAGTCACCGTAGGTTCCAAAGCCCGGGCCGGCGCAACGGTCGATAGCACATCCGTTCCAGGTGCCGTCGTTGTTCGCGTCGAAGAACCACTCACCGGTGCTGGGACGCCACAGGGCAATCTGACCGTCGACAGTCATGACCGGATTGTCACCTGGCCCACCGAATGGGCCCACAACAGTGTCGACACCCGAGTCCCAGACCCGGTTGTTGTTCGCGTCGAGATACCAGTAGCCAGTCGAAGGGCGATACACACCAATGTGACCGTCGGGAGTGAGGATCGGCTCGTCACCGGCCTGTCCGAAACTGCCACAGAAATCGATAGAGCATCCGTCCCAGGTTCCGTTACCGCTGTCGATGTACCAGCCGCCGTCATTGAAGGTGCCGATGTATCCCTCGTCGTTGTTGGGGATGATGAACGGTTCGTGTTGGAGCCCGCCGAAAGGGCCCAGACACAGGTCAGGATCTGGTCCGGTGCATCCGTCATCGGTTTGGTTGTCGTTGCGATCGAAACGCCACATCCCGGTTGTCTGGTCGTAGTACCCGAGATGGCCGTGGGGGTGGATCACACCTTTGAGATGGCCTGCAGCGCCGTAGAACCAGCACACGTCGATGGTGCAGCCGTCCCAAGTTCCGTTGTCGTCACCATCAGCGAACCACAGGCCAGATACCGGCCTGTACAAGCGTTGGGCAAACACCGGCTCGAACCCGGCCACATCATCAGACCCCTCATCGATCACACGGGCCACGTCAGCGGTCGCCGTGTTACCAAAGCCAAGGTCGGGGTCTGACCAGTACCTCATACGGGTGCAATCGTCGGTCTCGCCGTCGCCGTCAGTGTCACATAGAGGGTCATCGGAATAGCCCATGATCGTGTTGAACGCCAATGGATCACCGCCAGGGAACGGCGACTGAACCTGCCACACAAACCCATGCCCATACTCGAACGGAGTCACAGTCTGGTCAACGAACAGGTCATGACGAGCACCAAACAGATGCCCCACCTCATGAACAGCAGTCGTCAACGGACTGTTCACCTTGAACAACGCATACGCGTCACCCACGTGCCAATTCTCCAGTGGCGTGTTCGCCCGCCCCCGTAGCCACCTCTCGGTCTGGAAGTTGTAGATCTCTCCGGTCAACTGGACAACCACATCGGCATTCACCCAATTGCGAGCCTCAGGAACCTCATCAAGGTGTCCGTCATCGAGGTCGCCTATCAGGTGTGTCAGCAACAGCTCCCGCGCGTCGACCGCGGTCACACCGTTGAGGGTCCGCTCCGGGAGGACTTCGCCGGTCTCGTATACACCGACCAGCCGGAACACCGTGTTGATCCCGTTGTTAGAGGTAACCAGATTTAGCTCGGCCACAATCTGACGCGCCCGCAACGCCGAATTCGCATTGATTGCAACAGAATCGGCCGAAGACGACACCAATACGTCAACAATCTCGGTCCCACCACCGCCGGCCTGCAACGACGACACCAAGCCCGCTCCCGCAGCAAACCGCTCCCTAACCTCACCACCACGGCCAGGCTCAGCGACATCAGGGTTCACCGCGCGAGCGGTAGCGCGTTCCACAACCCGATGCCCACCCCTGTCATCGGGCTCAAGGACCTGAACAAGATCCTGTCCCCACAACTCCGCCGAAACCAGATCCCCATAAGTAGTCAGCCGCAACGTCCGACCCGACACCCCCATACCAGCCTCGCGGCCAACAACCGTCACATCACCATCAACAAACCGCGGCAACCAACCCGAATCAGCAGGAGCGACAACGCTAGACGGACCACGCGCAATGTCCCGCTCCACCAACACGAAGCCCACCTCGATCGACACACGATCGCCAGCCACCAACTCCACATCAAACACATCACCACGAGCCAAACCCGCGACCGCACGACCCAAACCAGCCCGATCCGGATCAACCGGCGTCACCCAACCAGCCATCCGCTCCGACCGGCCCGGAACCTCAACCTCGGAGGCCGCACGACCGCCAGAAGCCCGAACCGCCCACGACGACTCGGAACCGCCTCTGCTCTCACCGGGCTGACCCGAATCACCTACCGACCCAGCACCCCCCCCCAGGAACCGCTACAACCCCAACCAGCGCAGCCAACACGGTGACAAACAGACGCAACCGCAACACCGAACACCTCCACACCACGATGCGACAAGTCGACCATAACACCCCACGCCGACACCACAGCGGCACTCCGCGCAGGAAGAAGTCCCGAACTGGCGAGGACTAACGCCCCAGCGTCACAACAAAGAACAAAGCGAGCGAAATCGGAGAAGCGTTGTCGCGTTCCTGCCCGCCGATGCGCCTACCTAGGACAAACGACCAACCACCGATGTTGGACAAAATGTTGGATTGACCAGCCCCACTGGCCACCACCCTGTCCCCCGTTTCGCGACCCGGGAGTTCGGCGATCGCCGAACTCCGTAAGTGACGAGCGAAGCGAGGAACGACGTGGGCCCGGCGGGGCTCGAACCCGCGACCAAGCGATTATGAGTCGCCTGCTCTGACCAACTGAGCTACAGGCCCCAACCGAACCGAGTGTACGCGGTGCTTGTGCGGTGCGGCAGCACCATCCCTTGCCCGCCGACGGCATGTGCACGATTCTTTGTCGGTGACCGACACACAACCCGTCTCCAAGGTTCCTGCTGTCGTCGGCATCGACGTTGGCGGCACCAAGTCGCTCGGTCTGGTGCTCGACTCTTCTGGCGAGGTCGTGTTGCAGGAGAAGTGGCCAACGCCGAAGGGGGCAACCGAGATCGTCGACACACTCGCCGGTCTCACGAAGGAGCTGGTCGAACGCGTCGCCGACACCCACCACATCAGAGGCGTCGGCGTCGGTATAGCGGGTCTGGTCGACAACGAGGGGCGACTCCGGAGGGCCCCGAACCTGATCGGCTCCGACGAGTTCGCCGTCCGAGACCTGCTCGAGCCGGTTGTGGCCATGCCGGTCTTCGTCGACAACGACGCAAACTGCGCGGCCAGAGCGGAGCTGCACGTAGGAGTTGCCAGAGAGGTCAGCCACGCGCTGCTGATCACGCTGGGCACCGGCATCGGCGGAGCGCTCGTCGTCAACGGCCAGATCGACCGCGGCGCGGCCGGAATGGCGGGCGAGCCAGGCCACATGATGGTCGACCCGCAAGGGCCTCGATGCGTGTGCGGCCAGATTGGCTGTTGGGAGAGATACGCCAGTGGCGCAGGGCTCGCACACCTGGCAAGACTCGCCGCCGAATCGGGAGCCCTTGCGTCCGTGGTCGAAGAGGTCGGAAGCGTCGCGGCAATCAGGGGCGAACACGTAACGCGGTCAGCCAGATTGGGCGACTCCGATGCCGCAGCCGTGCTCGAGACCTTCGCCCGCTGGGTTGCCATCGGCATGGCCAACTGCTGCGCACTCCTCGACCCCGAACTCATCGTCGTCGGCGGTGGCTTGGTGCGCGACTGGGATCTGTTCGGCGAACGAGTCGTCGCCCATCTCGACGATGTGTTGGTGGCATCGGAGCACCGCCCACAGATAAGGGTGAGGGCCGCCACCGCAGGCGAAGCCGCCGGAGCGTTGGGCGCCGCGTTTCTGGCCGCTGCAGAAACAGGCGTGGTCCGCTAGAGCTCAGCCGCCGACGAAGGAAGGTGCGGTCTGCGTTCCCGGCCGGGTGCCGCTGAGTCGATAGCCGTTGCCGAGATTGCCGTCGTGGCAGTCGAGCCCACCCGCAATGCAGCCGTCGACTATCGCTTGCAGCACCTCAGGGTGCCATGCATTGAACCAGTCGCCGTGAAGCGAGGCACCTCCCGGCTGGTCGGCGGTCACCGCATGTCCATCGGAAGCCAGCCGCCAACCACGCGTCGACCGAGTCGACGGGTCGAAGTGCTCGGGTTTGACCCCCCATGCATAGTGATACGACACCCTGGCGATCGGCACCGGGTGCGAAGCTGGACATTCGGTTGCGCCCGTGCTGCTCACGATGGGGTAGGCCATGTGGCTCTTGTGGTCGGCCGAGTCGAGATCGGTGCCGTTCCAGCAGCTGGGGAAGAACACGTCCATCCGCAAGCGGTCGGGTGCGACACATTCGGGGATGGTCGAGCTCCATCGCGGATTCAGAGCATCGCTCGATTCCCACGATTGGCAGTGCCATCTGGCAACCGAAAATGGCTGAGGCTGGTCGGGGCCGCTGGATGCATCACCGGCAATGATCCGAAGCCCAGGAGGCGGGGCCTGGATCGACTGCAAATCGTCGACGGCGGCCGAGTAATAGATGACCTCGTGGGCGACATCGTCGTTCCCCACAACCGCAGGCACGGCCTCGAAGGCCGGTTCACCTGCGCCATCGAGCATCCGGCTTCCTGCGGCGTCATAGGCGGGAGCAAGCAGTGTCGGAATCCAGTACGCAGATCTGTTGAGTACGTTGCCTTGGCACGTCGACTCGCCGTACAGGTAGAGCGACGCCATCGTCGATGAGTGATCCGTCAGCGTGTTTCCGTAGAAGCGGTGCAGGTGAGCCGCCCCTTCCTGGCCGGGAAACACGATCGGATCGTCGTAGGAAGAGTGGGCAAAGTCGCAGTTGACGCGCAGAATCCCGCGCCAGCTGCGCGGGTCTGCCTTGGCAGGCGACTGCTGGGTTGCAATCAGGTCGGGGTGACCGTCGAACACACTTGGCTGATTCCATGCCGAGCTAACCGGTTCACCCAACGACCCGTCCGCACCGATGGCCCGGACGGCAAAGGCGTGCGCTCCGGGCGCGGAAGGAACGTGTAGCGCCGGACTTGTACAGGCTGTCCACTCGGCTTCGTCGTACGAGCACTCGAACCCGACATCGTCGGCGGAGACGAACGCGTAGAAGGTAGCTGCAGCGGCGTCAGCGTCAGGCTCGCTGGTGAGGCTGACGTTCAGGTTCGAGTCAGGTTCGGAGCCAGAGCACGACGACAACAGCACAGCAGCTGTCAGAGCACACACCAGAGCCGTATTTCTCACAGGTGAGGCGTCGGCCCCTCCGAGGAACAGTTCAGCGATCTCACTCTCAGCGACCCTCACCGCGCCGCTGCCCGACCGATCCGACCACCCGACGTGTCGGACCGGGCAATCGCTTAACCTCCTACCGAGGGTGTCGAGTGAAAGCACGTGGTCACATCACACCCAATCTCTCGCGCAGCCGGTTCTCGCCCCGCTCGCGCCATGTTCGCAGTTGCCATCCTGGCTTCGCTTCTGGTCGTGGCGCCCGGCTTGCCCGCAGACCCTGCGCAGGCAGGGCCAGGCGACAACTTCTCGTTGTCGATCACAACCGACCTGCCCGAGCCTCACGACGAAGCGCTGATCGGCGAGCAGTTCACCTACACCCTCACCGCCACCGGCGACCACGTCTCGGCATCGCCCCTGTACAACCTCTCGTTCCGTGCGGTCCTGCCGGCGGGCATTGGCCACGTCTCGGCTACACCCGCCGCGACCGAAGTCCTCGTAGATGTGCCCTCGCCCGGCGAGACCACGATCATCTGGTCGAACACCAACGATCTGCCCGCGAACTCGATCGCTTCGGTCGAGCTGACCGTCGACACCAACCCCGACTTCGCCGGCGGCATCACCGGGTCTGCCACAGCACCAGTGGGGTCGACGATCAACCTCGACGCAGAGGCCGCCGCCAGCCTGAGCGCCTTCACGATCCCCGACTACGACCTCGGTACCGGGGCTTTCACTGCAGACTTCGACGGTTCGGCGACCGCCACCGACGCCGTCGACATAGTCGCGTTTCGCGTACTCAAGTCGGGCACGACCGAACTGCTGAGAGGCGTACACCAGAACGGCTTCGACTCGGCGAGCGGCACAACGGGGGCGACCTACACCGTCACCGTCGAGAACAACCCCGACTACGCAGTCGATGCGGTCACCCTCACAGACACGCTCGACCCCGCTCTCGAGTTCCTGGGCTGCGACGACTACTACCCCACCGACAACACGACCGTCGGCGAGGAATGGACCGGATCGGGAGCGGTCGCTACCGGAAGCGGTTGCGCCCCCTCGGCCCTCGAGACGCCCGAAACCGTCGACACCGACGGCAGCGGTCAGACGATCATCACATGGGACCTGGGCAACCTGGCCGCAGGGGCTTCGGAGTCGATCCCCTACCGGGCCGGCATCGCCCTGTTCGAAAACGCACCGTTTGGCGGCTCTCCCCCATCGGCCGCCGGCCTCGGCCAGGGCCGCAACCTCGACAACAACACCGGCCCGTCGACCGGCGAGCTCGACCGGTCCACCAACCCTGACCCCGAACTGCTGACGGCCAACGAACAGGCCCTGACGACCGCCGCCAGCGCTTCTGGAACGTACACGCCGACCTCGTCGATCGAGACCAACGACGACACGTTCTCGATCGAGGCCGAAGACATCATCATCACCAAGTCGATGGCTGGATCGCTCAGCCATGGAACGACGGTCGTCACCACGCTGACCATCTCGACTTCGGAGTACCGCGACTTCTCGAACCTGATCGTTCGCGACCTGCTGCCCTCTGCCCTGTGTTTCTTGGGCACCTACACGACAGACAACACCTCGGGCGGATCGGATTGGGCCAGCACCGACTGCACCGGCGCGGGCACCGTCCAGTCGACCATCGACGGACTGCCGGTCGACGTTGCCGAGGTGCGCGAGCTGCCAGACGGCGGCCCGTACGGCACCGGACGCTTCGAGATCGTGTGGGACTACTCGGACCCCGAGAACGCCGCACTGACGAACCTCGACGCCGACGGTTCGATCACCATCGCCTACACAGCGGTGGTTCGCGACCATTACCGCGGCAGCCTTGCGCAGCTGCTGGGTGAGCCGGTGCTCGCCGGCGACCGCGTGACGAACGAGGCCGAAGTGTCGGGCCCCGACACCGTTGCCGACGTGAGCCTAAGCCCAGACCCGGTGGACCCCGACGGTGGCCGCGACGGCGACACCGCCTGGAGCGAACTGGCGAACAGCCTGCCTTCGATCGACAAGAGGGTCAGCGCCAAGGCCGGGCCTTTGGCCAACGGCGCCGGAGCGACCGGCGCGACCTGTGCGTCGGCTCATGGCAGCATCACCTGGACCCAAGGCGACCCGACCGCCGAGCTCGGCTTCGGCCCGGGCGACATCGTGTGCTTCGAGATCGGCGCCAGCTTTCCGATCTCCATGAACTACGAGGGTGTGCAGATCGAGGACCTGCTTCCCCCGTCGTACAGCTACGTCGCCGGTTCGGCGGCACGGATCGCCTCCACCGACACCCTCCCGGGCACGAGCGTGACCAATACGGCCACCTCGGTGACCTTCGCAGTCGATGGCACAGGAGCAGTGGGCAACGCGGGCAACGAGTTCCTGTGGGTGATTGCAGCCGAGCTGCTGGACCCGAGCCTCGGCCAGTCGCTCGACATCAACGCGAACCTCGAGAAGCTCGTCCACAACAACAACGGCGGCCTCGTCTATCAGTACCGAGACCAAGCCGCAGTCGAGTGGACCGAACCGCAGGTGCGCCTCGCCACGGGTGTCGACACGGTCAACGCAGGCGGATCGAACGGACCCGACTTCGACGGATCGCTCACAGGCGGATCGACGGCGGTCACGGTGCGCGCCGGGGACGTCGTCACCTACCGCATCGACGTGTGGAACGAGGGTGCCGCCGACGCCATCAACACCGAGGTCCAAGAAGTGCTGCCAAGCGAGGCCGACTGCACGATGGTGTCGTCGATCTCGGGCAGCGGCACATGTTCGGCGGGCGTCATCACGTGGACCGGTCTGACCGTGGCCGCTTCTGTGGGCGGCGCCGACACGACACCCGACGACGAGACCACCGCACCGGTCACCCTCACCTACGACCTGACCGTGCCGACCACGATCGACCCCTCGAAGACCTGGGTCGACAACGCGGGTGTCGCCACCTATCAGGCACAGACCAACACCGGCACGTTCGACTACTACCCGGCATCCAACATCGACCCCGCCAACTCGGGCCTCGAGAACACCGACGCCGCAGACGACCCTGCATACATCGTGTCGCCCGCTCCCAGCCTCGCCAAGGCTCAATGGTCTGGCATCGCAGAAGCGGGCAACTCGACCAACGGGTCGTTCGCTGCCAGCGCCGAACAAGCGACCATCGGCGAGATCGTGCAGTACCAACTGCACCTGACCGTTCCCCACGGCACCTCGATCTACAACAGCTCGATCAGCGACGTGTTGCCCGCCGGGGTCACCTATTTCACCGGGATGGGCCTCTTCGACGGCACCGTGTCGAACCTGCAGCCGACCGTCACGAGCCCCAGCGGCACCGCCGCCCTCACCGCCGGTGCGGTGGTCCACAGCAGCGGCACGGTCACCTACGACCTGCCCGCATCGCACACCAACGCAGCAGGTTCGGGCGACGACGAGTTGATCATCACGTTCTACGCGATCGTCGACGACGTTCCAGGAAACGTCGGTGGCGGCTCGCCGACGACACTCAGCAATGCCGGCTCGTACGCGTGGGAGGACCAGGGTGGCTCGCCGCGCCCGGCAATCACTTCCAACAGCGTCGATACCCAGGTGGTCGAGCCCGACCCGGCCGTGGTGAAAGACCACACGGTTCCTGCCGGCGCGGCGGTGACTCCGGGACAGACCGTCACCTACCGGGTCACCGTCACCAACCCATCTGCGGCAGGCAACGTTTCGACCGCACACGACATCGAGATCGTCGACACCGTTCCGGTGGGGCTTACGCCGCTGGACATCAGCTCCAGCCCGGTGACCACCAACGGCGACCTGGTTGCGTCGACGGGCGTTACGCCGGTCGGTTCGTTCAACGGCACCTGGAGCGAAGACTTCCGAACGATCACGTGGACATCGGCCGACTGGACCGGCCTCGAGTCGGTCGCTCCGGACGGGACGATCCAGTTCACCTACGACGTCCAGGTCGATGATCCCGCCGTCGCATCCACAACCCTCACCAACACGGCCGGTCTGACCGCCCACACACTCGACCAGACGCTCACCCCGACCGACGACCCGAACGAGGGCAGCGCCAGGTCCTACAGCGACTCCGACGGTGACACCGTCAACCTGCCGCTGGCATCGATCACCAAGGACATCGAA
This sequence comes from Acidimicrobiales bacterium, assembly GCA_020439485.1. Taxonomy (GTDB): domain Bacteria; phylum Actinomycetota; class Acidimicrobiia; order Acidimicrobiales; family Poriferisodalaceae; genus JAAETH01. The sequence goes on from JAGQSP010000095.1 coordinate 13,474, forward strand.
CCGTTCAACCCCGGTGACGCTGGCGACGACATCGCCTCGGCCACCGTCGGCGAGCCGGTCGACTACGAGCTGGAGGTGACGGTTCCATCGGGCACCGTCGCATACGACACCACCATCTTCGACCAGCTGCCGGCCACCCTCGACTTCGACTCGTTCGGCACCATCACACCCAGCCCCGAGTGCGAGGTGTTCGACTCGGTCGGCGGGGTGACGACCGGCGTGTCGCTGGTGGGCGGCGATATCGAGACCTTCAACCCGGCAGGAGGCAACGCCCAGGTCGCAGCCTGGTTCGTGGGCGACGTCTATGCCGACGGCGTCTGCACCATCACCGTCGAATACACAACCCATGTCAACGGCACGGCTGTCGACACGGACACCGTCACCAACGATGCAACCATCAGCTGGAACACCAGTGACGCTGTGGCCAGCCAGAGCCCAGGATCGCTCGACGCAAGCTACGACGACCCCAGTTCGCCCTCGTGGTCGACCACCGACGGACCGGCCTCCGAGACGTTCACCGTCACCGAACCCGCCATCAACATCGACAAGGACGTCTCCACCACGTCGGGTGCCGCTCTGTCGCTGCCGACATGTGACACCACGCCGGGCAACAACTCGAGCGGTGGAAACGACGCAGACGGCGTTGGTGGCAACGGTTGCGACACGTCCGCGGGCCAGCAGATCAGATACACGGTCACGGTCTCGTCGGTTGGAACCAGCGACGCCCACGACATCACCGTCGTCGACACCGTGCCGGTAGGTATCACCCCGCTGCTGAACCCGGGCGGTGCGCCGGCGACCACCAATGGCCAGACGATCACCGGCAACTCTGGTTCCACCGGAACCTGGAGCGAGAGCTCGCGCACCATCACCTGGTCGCTCGCCGGGCCGATCGCACCAGCCGCTTCGGCAACGATCGACTACGACGTGCAGGTCGACCCGTCGGACACGATCCTGCGCAACGCCGACCTCACCAACACCGCAGACGTCACCACCTACTTCGGTTTCTCGACCGCCGAACGCACCGCCATCACGACGACCAACCCGGCCAACGACGACATCATCACCTACGGCAACGACGTCGCGGCCACCCGCGGCGCTGTCACCACCGACTCGGTGATCGTGGAAGTTCACTTCCCCGACCTCGACGTGGCCAAGGCCCCGACCTCGGGTGACCCCACCGACGTGAGGCTCGACCAGCCGTTCTCGTGGACGATCACCGTCACGAACGCAGACCCCAGCGCACCCGCATACAACGTCGACATCAGCGACACGCTGCCCGCAGGCTGGACATACGACGCGTCGAGCGCCCAGGTCACCACACCCCACAACGGCGGGCCGGTTCAGGTAGAACCGGTCTGTACCCCCGACTCTGGATCGTGCGGCGATGCAGGCTCCCTGAACAGCGAAACCCTCGACTGGGCCGACCTCGTGTCGGGCATCGGCGAACCGCTGGGCCCGGGGCAGACGATCACCATCGTGTTGACCGCAACTCCCCAGTCGGCGGCGCTGACACCCGACCAGCTCACCGGCGAGACCTACACCGGCTATGACAGCGGAGCGGGCTTTGCCCACACAAACAACGTCTCGACCGCGGGCGAGGATGCAACCACCTCGGCCACCTGCTGCGACCCCGACGGCGCCGGACCCACTCCCCCAGAGGACTACGCAGACGCCAACACCGACGACGTCCACATCGCACGCGCCGACCTCGAGGTCACCAAGACCATCGACCCGATCGAGGTCGACGCCGACCCTGCCAACGGGCCCTACTGGTACGGCTCGTACGTCGAGTACACGATCACCGTCACCAACAACGGCCCGGACCAGGCAACCAACGTGACGGTCGCCGACGTTCTGGACGCAGTCGGTCTGGCCTACGACTCTGTGGTGTCGGCGGATCAGGGCGCCTTCGACGACGGCACCAACATCTGGACCATCGGCACCATCGCCGACGGAGCTGCGCCACAGCTGGTGCTGCGCACTCGGCTGACCGCGCTGGGCGGCATCACCAACGTCGCACAGGCCCATACGAGCGATCAGTACGACTCGGACTCGATTCCCGGCAACGACCAAGGCTCCGAAGACGATCAGGACTCCGTAGCCATCACCTCCACTCCCGTCACGCTCGGCGACTTCGTGTGGCTCGATCTCAACGGCGACGGGGTGCAAGACCCTGGCGAGCCGGGCATTCCGGGTGTGCAACTGGACCTGACGTGGACCGACCCCGTCGGGGCGCCGCAGAGCTACTCGACCACCACAGCATCCGACGGCTCATACACAGTGCCACCGGCCGAAGAGTTGCCCGCCGACACCGACATCACAGTGGCGGTCAACGTCGGCGCATCGCCGAACCTGAGCGGGCTGACCCCCAGCCACGACCACGACGGCATCGGCTCGGCAAACACCGCCACAGAGCAGGTGACCGCGGCCGACGGTACCGATGGCAGCGGTGTGCTGGCCGACCTCGACTTCGACTTCGGCTATGTGCCCGATGGCAACCAGACCATCGGCGACATCGTCTGGTGGGACCAGAACAACTCCGGCGATGCCACAGACGGCGCGGGCGAACCGAGCCTGCCCGGCATCGGGGTTACCGCGACATGGGCCGGTTGGGACGACGTGCTGGGCAACGCCGACGACCTCACCTTCACCGACACCACCGACGCGTCGGGCAACTACCTGTTCGACCTGGCGCCTCCTGGTGAATACCGGGTGGCCATCGAGATCTCCGACGTTCCTGCGGGCATGAGCCCGACCTACGACCTCGACGGCACCGGCTCACCCCACCAAGCGGACATCACGCTGGACCCGGCCGAAACCCAAGCCGACATCGACTTCTCGTACACGGGTGCGGGCACCATCGGCGACACCGTCTGGTTCGACCACGACGGTGACGGGTCGATCGACCCAGGCGAACCCGGCATCGGCGGCGCAACGGTGACCCTCGACTGGATGACCGCCACGCTCACCACAACGACGGCGGCCGACGGAACCTACGCGTTCGACAACCTGCCATATGGGGTTCACACCATCACGGTCGACGACGCGACCCTGCCGGGGGCGATGGTTCAGACCTTCGACAGCGACGGCACCGGAACCGCCCACACCTCGGATGTGACTCTCAACGTGTCGACCCCGTCGAACGCTGATCAGGACTTCGGCTACAGGGGCACCGGCTCTATCGGCGACACCGTGTTCTTCGACATCGACGCTTCCGAGGCCGACGGCGTTCCGGATTCCGGCGACAGCGGAGTATCTGGCATCGCCATGACCGTGACCTGGGCCGGAGCCGACAACACCTTCAGCACGCCCGACGACTTCTCGATCGTCGACGTCACCGACGGCTCGGGCTCGTACCTGGTGTCGAACCTTCCCCATGGCGACTACACGATCGTCCTCGACGAGACCGACCTACCCGCCGGCCTGATCACCGCTACGTACGACGCCGACGGCACCGGCACGCTGCACACGTCGGCCACGACACTCGACGGCGGCACGCCCGATGATTTGGCCCAGGACTTCGCCTACACGGGCGTTGTAACCGGGTTGATCGGCGACCGCGTGTGGCTCGATCAGAACAACAACGGGGTAGACGACCCAGGTGAGGTCGGCATCTCGGGTGTGACCGTGACGCTCGTGTGGTTCGGCGACAACGGCGTGCCCGGGGGCGGCGACGACGTCACCCAGACCACCACCACCGACGCAGTCGGTGCGTACTCGTTCGACAACCTGCCAGACGGCAACTACACGGTCACCGTCGACGACACCGACCTGCCAGCCGGGCTCACCCCGACCGTCGACGCGGACGGAATCGGAACCGCCCACACATCGGCAACGAACCTCGGCCCGAGCAACCCCTCGAGCCTCGACCAGGACTTCGGCTACACCGGTCTGGGATCGCTGGGCGATCTGGTCTGGTACGACGTCGACGCATCGGGCACGGTTACCCCCGACGTGGGCGAGCCCGGTCTTCCCGGCGTCGAGGTGACCGTGGTGTGGACCAACCCGCAGGGCTCGGACGCGACCTACGTGGCCACGACCGACGCGTTCGGCGCCTGGGCGGTGCCCAACCTCCCGTATGGCAACTACTCGGTGACGGTCGATGACACCGACCTGCCGGGTGGTATGACGCCGACCTACGACGCTGACGGCACGGGAAGCGCCCATAGCTCGACGGCCACGCTCAGCGCCCTGACTCCAGACGTTGCCGACCAGGACTTCTCGTACACCGGCACCGGATCTCTGGGCGACACCGTATGGTTCGACCAGGACAACGACGGCGCCGCCGACCCGGCCGGCAGCGGCGTGTTCGATGGCCAGGATCAGCCGCTGGCCGGCGTCGACCTGACCATCACGTGGAGCGGCAGCGACGGCGTCCTGGAAACGTCCGACGATGTGGTCCACGCGGTGACCACCGACGCCAACGGCGAGTGGCAGGTCACCAGCCTGCCCTACGGCCCCTATTCGGTTGTCGTCGACGCCGGCACCCTGCCCTCGGGAATCACCGTTGCGACTTTCGACGCCGACGGAATCTTGACCGCAGGCTCGTCGATCGTGACGCTGGACCTGACGACACCGGACAACCTCGACCAGGACTTCTCCTACACCGGCGCCGGCGCGTTGGGCGACACGGTGTGGCTCGACCTCGACGCCGACGGAACCGTCGACCCCGGCGAGGTCGGTTTCGCGGGAATCACGGTCACCGCTGAGTACACCGGCCCCGACGGGTCGATCGTGACAGTGGTCGAGACCACCGACACCAGTGGCGTCTATTCGGTCGGCCAGTTGCCGTTCGACACACCGATCACCGTCACGGTCGACGACGCGGCCCTTCCTGGTGGCCTCACACCTACCTACGACGGCGACGGGGTCAGCAGTGCCCACGTGTCGGTCACGACCCTGACCCTCGCAACACCGACTGACCTGGACGAGGACTTCGGCTACAACGGCGACGGTTCGATAGGCGACACCGTCTTCTACGACCGTGACGGCGACGAGGACGACGGAGTGCCAGACGCCGACGACGTGGGCATTCCGAATGTGGACGTGACCATCGGATGGACCAACCCGACCGGCGGAGACGACCTGGCGTTCGTGGTGACGACCGACCCGAACGGTGGCTACTCGCTAGACGGTCTCCCGTACGGCGACTACACCGTGACGGTCGATCCGGCGACGCTGCCGGCGGGCACGATCGCCACCTACGACGCCGACGGCACAGGCACAGCGCTGACGTCGGCGACGACACTCGATGCAATTACCACCGACGATCAAGCCCAAGACTTCGCAGTAACCGGCACCGGGTCGCTCGGCGATCTGGTCTGGACAGACGACGACGCCGACGAAACGAAGGACACAGCCGAGTTCGGAACCGACGGCGTTGTGGTGGCCATCGTCTACACCGATCCCACCTCGGGCCTCACCTTCTCAGACGAGGTGACCACCGACGCAGACGGCGGTTATGGCTTCTACAACATCCCGGCCGGTGAGGTCGCGGTCACGGTCGACACGGGCACCTTGCCCGCCGGTTCGGTACCGACTCACGATCTCGACGGCATCGACTCGCCCAACGCAGTCGACCTGACGCTCGGGCCGGGCGAGGAAGAACTCGATGTCGATTTCGGCTATCGGCCCGAGGCCGACCTGGCCATCTCGAAGACATCGGCGGGCGAGTTCGCCATCGGCGCGACCAACACCTGGACCATCGCGGTCACCAACGACGGTCCAGCCCCAGCCGCCTCGCCGGTGGTGGTCACCGACACCCTGCCCAAGGGCATCACGTTCGTGTCGACCTCCAGCAACGACTGGGAGTGCGCAGCGTCTGGTCAGAACGTCACCTGCACCTTCGTGGACGACGCCACCGGCGACCCGATCGACATGGCTTCGGGTTCGGCCAGCACATTCGAGCTGTCGGTCGACGTTGCGGCCGCAGCGGCGACGGGCGTGACCAACACCGCGACCGTCTCGTCGAACACCGCCGACCCCGACGAGTCCGACAACACCGACAGCGACGAGGTGTCGATTCCGTTGAGCGTCCTCGACATCGACAAGTCGATCAACGGCACACTTCAGGCGGGCACCAACTCGACGTATGTCCTGACGGTCACCAACCTCGGACCCTCGCCGACGCGCGGCGATGTGGTCGCAACCGATGACCTGCCGTCTGCTCTGAGCTATCGCAGCTACAGCACAACCGCCGAAGGGGCGTCGTGTAGCGAGTCGGGCGGGGTCGTCACCTGCACCAACCCCAACGAGATGGCGGTCGGCGAGATCTGGGCGGTCAACTTGACGCTCGCAGTTTCGGGGTCTGGCGGAGCGTCGGTGGTCAACAACGCAGAGGTAGAGGGCGGCAACCTGGTTGCCGGTAGCCAGCTACCACCCCAGGTGATCGAGGACGTCTACAGAGAAATCGCCGACGGTGACGGATCGCTCGCAGGCAACCTGGGAATCAGCCCCGGTACCGAGCCCGACGGGCAAGACGGCGCCGCGGGCACGATCATCGCCGCTGACCCCAGTCTGGCCCGAACTGGCGCGACGGTGCTGCGCCTGGCCGGGTTGGCCCTGGTCTTGATCGCCGCAGGAGCGCTGCTGCTGTATGCCCAACGGGTAACCCGTCCGGCGAGGTAGTCGTGGCTCTCAGCTCGAACCCGACCTGTCTCGGTTCCATTCGGCGACCACGTCGAAGGCCAGTTTGCGGTTGCCCTCGTGGTCGATCAGGCCCTTGCGGTTGTAGCCGTCTTGCACCTGGGGCAACAGCCGGAACGGTGCCCGGAAGTCCTTGAGGATCCACGGTGACGTTCCCGCTAGGAACGGGATACGGCCGAGCATCTCGAACTGGTGGCGGTAGATCTCGGCTTGCATGTCCTCGGTCCACGACTCGTCGACCTCGCCGCGCAGGCCTCGCCGGGCTCCCCCACCGAACTCGGTGATGATCAGCGGCTTGTCGAACGGCGTCGTCCACTCGATCGACGCCATCGACTCGACGCTGCCGTAGTACCAGCCCAGGTACTGATTGACCCCGAGCACATCGAGGTCTTCGCCGAGCGGATCGTCGATGATCCAGTCCGAGGTCACCTCGCCCTTGAACACGCTCATCATGTCGCCATCGACCGGGCGGGCGAACAGTGCCGCCGAGATCAGGCGGGTCGGGTCGAGCGTGCGCGCATGGGCTATCAACGACCGAAGGAACCGGTTGCGGTTTTCGACCGGTCGAGTCTCGTTGGCCACCGACCACAACACCACGGCGGCCCGGTTGCGGTCGCGAACGATCAGCTCGGTCAACTGGTCCTTGCCGTTGGCCAGCGTCGACTCGTTGTCCCAGTCGATGCCCCAGTAGACGGGCAACTCGCACCAGGCCAGCAGGCCCAACTCGTCGCAGGCCCGCACCGTGTGTTCGTTGTGTTGGTAATGCGCCAGGCGTACGAACACCGAGCCCAGGTCCTTGGCGTGACCCAGCAGCTCCAGCGCCTGCTGACGGTTCTGGACGCGATGGGTGTTGGAGCCGATCGCTTCGTCGTGCAATGCGATGCCGGCCAAGAACACCGGCTGACCGTTCAGCAAGATCGTCGACCCGCTGGTGGTGACGGTGCGAAAGCCGATGCGGTCGCGCACCTCGTCGGTGGCCGATCGAACGGCGACGTCGTACAGCACCGGATCGGCCGGAGTCCACAACACCAGCCCCTCGGGCACCGCGAACCGGGCCGAACCGTGACCATCGGCATCGGTGCGCACCGCCCCCACGGTCACGCCATCGACGAGTATCTCGACATCTTGTGAGGCGTCGTCGCCATCGAGCCACACGGTCGCCTCGATGAGGGTCGGGTCTTCGGGCACCAGCTGCACCACGGCGTCACGCACGAACGTCGAGGGCACATCGACCAGTGTCACGTCGCGCGTCAGGCCGCCATAGTTGAACCAGTCGGTGCGGGTGGTGGGGATTCCGTGAGGCTCACGCCGGTTGTTCACCCGCACGACCAGGGCGTTGTTGGCACCGGTCGGCGCCAAAGCGTCGGTCACCTCAACACAGAACGGCCCGAACCCGCCCTCGTGCTGGGCCAGGCGCTTGCCGTTCAAGAACACGACGGCCTGGTGGTTGACCGCTCCGAAATGCACGAACAAACGCCGGCCGGTGGCCACGTCCGGGGTGTCGAAGTGACGGCGAAACCACATCGACCCCTCGTAGAAGTGGAACCGGTCGTGCTGGGTGTTCCAGTCGCCCGGCACTTCGATCTCGGGCGAGGTGTCGAAGTCGTACTCGGATCGCCCGGGCGAGTTGCGGCCCCTGTCGTAGGCAAACCCCCAGTTGGGGTTGCCCGCTGTTTCGCCGTCGTCGCGCCCGAACGGGCCGGTGATGCCGACGTCGTAGACATCGATGATCGAGCGCCATGCGCCGTTCAGGTCGACCTGTGACCGCGACGGCAGCCAGGTGATCAATGGGGCGAGATTCTTGTTCACGGGACGGGTCTAGCGCGAAATTGGTTCATGGACACACTGCGACTCGTACCACTGGAATGTGGTCAGCTCTCGAGCGACCGGGGCGGCCTGGTCTCAGGCGAAACCGGCAAGGCACGCCTGCCGATTCCGAGCTGGCTGGTGGTGCATCCGTCGGGCCGGTCGCTGGTGTTCGACACCGGCTTGCACAAGGAACTGCAGACCGACACCTCTCGCATGCGTTCCATGAACGACGTGTTCGACGTGCACTTCAATGCCGGCGAGGACGTTGCCGCCAGGCTCGAAGGTGTCGACATCGACCCGGCGTCGATCGACATGATGGTCTTCAGCCACCTGCACTTCGACCACTGTGGCGGCACCGGCCTGATACCCAACGCCAGGGTCGTGGTCCAAGCCGCCGAATGGAAAGCAGCTCACATTCCCAAGCTGATCGAACACGACGTGTATAACCCAGACGACTTCGAGCTGGGCCACGACGTCCTGCAGATCGAGGGCAGCCACGATGTGTTCGGCGACGGCTCGGTGTGGTGCATACCCACCCCGGGGCACACCGCGGGCCATCAGTCACTGCGGGTCAACCTCGCAAGCGGACCGGTGGTGCTGACCGGCGACTGTGTCTATTGGAAGCAGGCCCTGGACGACATGACCCTGCCGCCGTTCGGATACAGCGCCGACCAGCAGCTCGAGTCGATGCGCCATCTGAAGTCGCTGCGCGACGACCACGGCTGCACGCTGCTGTACGGCCACGATGCCGATCAGTGGGCGACCCTCCCCAAGACCGCCGAAGGCCTCAGCTAGGCGCGACGTTCAGCCCGGTCCGGTTACGCAAGAGCCGGCCACGTCGACCGCATAGGCCGCCCCACCGATCGTCTGGAAGGCGCCCGAGTCGAGTTCGCCGGTGCCCGCGATGCCGATCAGGCCCAGACCGTCGGGGTCGGTTCCGATGTGTTGGCGGCCGTCGGTGGTGGTCACCATCAGGCCGGCCAGCCCCGACTCGAGCGTCAGCACCGCCCACCTGGGATCGTCGCCGCTCTGGCAGAACGTTCGCACCAGCAGACCGAACCTCAGCTCGCTCGACTTGCCGTTCTGGCCACAAGACGCGTCGCCGCCACCGTTGGGGTCGTTCACCCCAACGCAGTGCCACACCGCCTCGCCCGGGGGCTGTTGGCTCCACTCGCCCACCTCCCATCCGTCTACCTCGCCGATGCCGACGATGTTGCCGGTGGGACCATCGGTGGACACGGGGGCGAAGTCGTCGACGGGGCGGGCGACGGTGACCGCGGCGCCTTCGGCTATGGGAGCGCCCTCGTCGTCGAGGAACGCGTCGACCGGAACCGAGTCGTCGAGCATGACGTCCCAGCCCCAACCAGAGTTGTCGCCTCCGGCGCTGCCGAGGCCCACACGTCCGCACCCACCGAGGACGCCGATTAGCGCTGCACAGGCCGCTGCAGCGGCCAGCCGATTGATCACGCGCGCAGCATGACACAACCGTGGCAGTTGACGACGTCGCCTAACCTCGCCGCATGGGGAACGAGACAGCGGGAATCTGGAAGCCAATCGGTGGCAGCACCGATCCCAACGACGTGTGGGTCGGGCACGACACCAGCACCCTGTTTCCCGTGTACACCCGCGGCAACGCCGGCGAGGTGTATCCCGAGGTCTTCACACCGCTGAGCTTCTCGATCGCTGCCGAGGCCGGCGAACGTGCGATGCGGGCCGCCATCCTGCACAGCGGGCTGATCCGTGAAGAAGAGCTGGCCGACCTGCCCATAACCACCGCTGTGGGCAGCGGCGTGTTCGGCGGCTATGCATACCTGAATCTCAGCATCCAGCGCACCGCCTCGGCCCGCATGCCCGGCGGCAAGGCCGAAGACGCCGACATGAGCTTCCTGGGGGTCGGCGACCCGCCGCCCCACACCCCTATTCCCGGCGAGAAGAACTGGCGCGCTTCGCTGGCCGGCGTTCGTTATGTGCTGAAGCTGATCCGCACCAAGGAGCTGCCCGAGCTGGCCCAAGATCAGCGCCGTGTCGACGAGTACGTCGCGGGGTTGCCTCCCGTCGACGGCACCGACCAGCAACTGCGCGAGTCCACCAGCGACGAGTTCATGGCGTTCTTCGAGGAGCTGTTCGAGCGCCACCTGAAGGTCAGCTTCGGCGCCGGAATCGCCATCGCCGTGCTGTCGAATCTGTGCGAACGCAACTTCGACGATGCCGGGCTGGCGGTGCGCTTGCTGGCCGGGCTGGGCGATGTCGACAGTGCTGCGCCGTCGGTCGGAATGTGGAAGCTGAGCCGCATCGCCAACTCCTCGCCCGAGGTCAGCGCCGCCTTCGATGCGGGCGTACCCGGCTTGCTGTCGCGTCTCGAGGACCAGCCCGCCGCGGCCGAGTTCTTGCGCGAGTTCCGGTCGTTCCTCGACCGGTTTGGTTCGCGGGGCCCAAACGAGTGGGACACCGCTTTCGACACGTGGGAAACCGACCCAGGTCTGGCGCTGACCCTCGTCGACCGGATGCGCGGCACCGACGACAGCCATGACCCCACGGCCCAGCTGCAGCGCCTGGGCGCCGAGCGCGCGTCCCTGGAGGCCGAGACGCTGCAACGGCTCGGCCGGGTCTCGAGGGGGTTCTTCGCCAAGGCACTGAGGGTGGCCCAGCTCTATTCACAAAGCCGCGAGCGCACGAAGACGACCGTGGTCAGGGCCATACACGGCGTGCGGCTGCGGGCCATGGAACTGGACCGTCGGCTGGCCGAGCGCGGCGGCGGAGCCAAGGGCGACATGTGGTTCCTCGTCAACGACGAACTCGACGCCTACGTGGCCAACCCGGCGTCGTTTCGCCAGACCATCGACGAGCGGCGCGCCACTCACGCCAGGTTGAAGGAACGCATTCCCCCGTTCTTCTTCAGCCTTTCGCAGCCTCCGCTGAGCGACTGGGAGCTGCGCACCAACGTGTTGCCTCCGGTCGAGGTGGGCGAGTCGATCACCGGCCTGCCCGGCTGTCTGGGCGTGGCCCGCGGCCGAGCCCGCGTCGTGACAGATCCTGGCGACCCGCGCGGTTTGGCCCCCGGCGAGATTCTGGTCGCGCCTTTGACCGACCCGTCGTGGACGCCTCTGTTCGTCGCCGCCGAGGGTGTGGTGGTAGACGTCGGCGCGGTCATGAGCCACGCAGTGATCGTGTCTCGCGAGCTGGGCATCCCGTGCGCAGTCTCGGTCACCAACGCGACACGACGCATACCCGACGGAGCGTTGATAGAGGTCGACGGTTCGACCGGAACCGTGACCGTTCTAGACCTCGGCGTCGGCGGCTAGACCGGCCGAGATCTCGGCCGAGAGTATCGACAGCTCGTGATAGCGGCTCGTGCGCGCCTCGGTGTTGTCGATGGGGCACTCGAACGCGATGGCCTCGGCGTGCTCGATCCATTGGCGCACAGGATCGTCCAGCAGTTCGCTGGGCGTGGGCAACAGCGCGGGCGTCTGCTCGTGCAGGTCGGCGAGTACCGCGTCGCACAGCTCGCGCCCGCCGTCTATCAACGCCTGCTCGGTGGGCACCAGAGCGCTCACCGTCGCCCAGTCGGACTGCCACGCCGCATCCGAGGGTCGCTCGTCGCCGTCGCCACAGCTCGTCCCGACCACGGCAAGCGCCGCCACCAGTGCGAACAGGACCGTCCTTCGAGCCACAACGCCAGCGTAGGCCCTCGCCTGCATCACTGCGCCACAGCCCAGCGGCTGGTGATTTGGTGATCGACGACCCCACCGACGACCCTGTGCGAATGCCGATAGCACCATCGAACGGAATCGAGCTCTACTACGAGACCCACGGAGACCCCAGCGACCCAGCCCTGTTGTTGGTGAACGGCTTCTCGTCCCAGATCAATGGGTGGTTTCCCGGATTTCGTGAGGCCCTGGCCGAGCGAGGCCGCTATGTCGTCAGCTTCGACAACCGCGACGTCGGGCTGTCGACGCATCTGGACGGGGTCGAGGTCGACCTAGGCGCCCTCACCGCCGCAGCGCACAGTGGCGGCGAGATGCCGCCGGTGCCCTACACCCTGGCGACCATGGCTGCCGATGGGATCGGTCTGCTCGACCATCTGGGAATCGACGCGGCCCACATCGCCGGGTCGTCGATGGGCGGAATGATCGTGCAACAGATGGCGATCGACCACCCCGATCGCGTGTTGACGATGACCTCGATCATGTCGACCACGGGCGAGCCCGGCTATTTCGAGTCGACACCCGAAGCCAGCGCCGCGCTTTTGCAGCCCAGACCCGAAGACCGAGACGCTTTCATCGCCCAAGGAATCGCGTCGCGCCGCATCTCCGGCAGCAAGCGCTACTTCGACGAGCAAACCTACGCCACACAAATCGCCGAGTCGTACGACCGCATGTTTTATCCCGAGGGTCTGACAAGGCAGATGGTCGCCATTCGCGCGTCGGGCCACCGCGCCGAGGGCCTGAAGGCCTTGACCACTCCCACACTGGTAATCCACGGCCGGGACGACGAGTTGATTCTTCCCAAGGGCGGCGAGCGCACCGCCGAACTCATCCCGGGTGCCAATCTGCTGATGCTCAGCGACATGGGCCACGACCTTCCACAGCCGCTGTGGCCGCTGATATTCGATGCGATCATCAGCCACACCACCCACGCCATCAGCTGACGGACCCCAGGAGGCATCGGTGACCGACCAAACACCCGAGATCGGCCCGGGTGGCCGAACCAGCGAACCGACGTTTCCGCGCGCCGACGCCGAGCTCATCGAAAGGTTCCGCAATCTCCCCACGGCAAACATCGTCGACGTGATGGATCGACTGGGCGCCGCCGACAGGGCGATCAAGCCGGTCTGGCCCGGGGCCAGGTTGGCGGGCAGCGCTTTCACCATCTGGACCCGCCCGGGCGACAACCTCGGTATCCACCGATCGCTCGAGTCGGTTCAACCTGGCGACGTCATAGTCGTCAACGGTGGCGGCGACGAGAACCGGGCGCTCATCGGCGAGCTGATCGGTGGCAGGGCCAAGGTCGCCGGAGCCGAGGGTTTCGTGATCGACGGCGCCGTGCGCGACGCGGACGGCCTGGCGCAGTACGACATGCCGGTGTTCGCTCGGGCCCAAACCCCGGCCGGCCCGTACAAGGACGGTCCATTCATTACGTGCGTAGCCGTTGCCATGGGCGGGGTGGTCGTGCAGCCAGGCGACATCGTGGTGGCCGACGCTGACGGCGTTGCAGTTATTCCCTTGGCCAGCGCGGCAATCATCGCCGAAAGAGCCGAGGCCAAGTACGCCCAAGAAGAAGCCGCGCGAGCCGAAATCGAAGCCGGGCTTGGCTAGGCGCACACGGCCTAGACGTTTATGCGGCGGCAATATCCTCACCAACGGCTAGTGTTCGGTTTCAAGAAGGTGGACTGAGTCCCTAGAGCTCCTGGAGCCGATCATGTTGGGCGCAAACAATCTCTTGCGCACCCGTTCTACCCACAACCGGTCACGCCCGGTGGGTCGCGCCTCGTTTGTTGTTGTCGCTCTCGGGTTGACCCTCGGTCTGGCAGCAACGGCGGCAGGCGCCGAAGAGGGCCTCACTGTGCCGATCGACACGGTTGTTCGCACCGAGCCCGGCGTCGAGACCTTGCTGGCTTCGATGCCGGTCGATGCCTCCTTGGTCGGAGCGCAGTGCGACGTCGCGATCGATGCACACAACCAGGAGTCTGTGCACCCGGGCAACGACCTCGTTGTTCGCAGCGGCGAGTCGTCTGCGGTGCTGGCAAACGTCGAGGGCCAATCAGGAGCCGACACCACCGCCAGCGCCGAACTCGTTCTGGGCGAGTCACTGACCGTTTCGCTGGTCATGGGTTCCGACGGCGTGTTCAGCGGAGGCTTCGACCTGGCGTTCGACTGCGGCTCCGGCAGCACCGGATCCGAGACGTCGGTCCCCGTTTCGACCACCGCCGCCGAGCCGACCACCACCACCGAGGTGACCTCGACGACCGAGCCAGCCGACACCACCACTACAACCGCCGCCGACACCACGACCACCACCGAGGTGACCTCGACGACGGCTGCGGGCGAAGTCAGCGGCGAGGGCCAGACGAACCCGGGTGGCGGCGAACTGGCCCGCACCGGCACCGATACCAACAACTGGCTGGGAGTATTGGCCGGATCGTTGATCACCCTCGGTGCAGTGTTGTGGGGCGTGTCGATCAAGCTCGCCGAGGCCAAGCGGTTCAGCTGAAATCGCCCGAGCCGGCACGCGATTGGGCTAGCCGCCGAGGCTTTTGGGCCGATCGCGACTAGCGTTCGCGCCTGTCGGTTTGACCAGGTGGGCGAAATCCCCAGAGCTCGCAGGAGCGATCATCATGGGCGCAAAGTTGCGTTCCTTCAGCGTTTCACCCTTTTTGCCAAAGAGGTTTGCAACCAGCGCTTCGATGGTTGCGTTGACCCTGGGCCTAACCCTCGGATGGTTCGCGTCGGTCGCCGAAGCTGCCGAGTCGCTGACCGTGCCCATCGACACGGT
>JAGQSP010000738.1 GCA_020439485.1 Acidimicrobiales bacterium
TTCCATCGTCTGTGTCGAGATGGTGACCAACCCTGCCAGGTCGGAAGTGCCCCACGCCTGGGCCGAGTCGACCGGCGAGATCGACTTCCTGTTCCTGCACGATGGACTTCCGGTGGGTCGAGTGCGTCACCGCGTGTCGGTCGATGTCGGCGGCGATGAGACGTCGACCGCGGACCCAGGAAGCTGGCTGGGCGCAGAGGCGCCTCCGTGCTCGATGTCGATCGCGTCGACCCTGCCAGAGCCCGACCTGACCATCATCATCACCGCGTCGGCAGAGGTAGGAACTGGCAGGTTCGTGGCGTGCCTTAGATCGCGTCACCTCGAGGCCGGGTCGGTCACCGCCGGCATAGATCTGGGGTCGGATGCCGCCGCTTTCGCCGAGGTGATCATGAAGACGATCCCTTCTCAGGACGGCGAGGTCTTCATCGACGAAACCATCGCCGGCATCTCCAAGGTGATCGCCCGCACGGTCGACGATCCGCAGTTCTGGACGAGCGTTTCGGCGTGCCTGTCTGCGGCGCAGGCCCAGCGTGGCGAGGCCCCCAGCGTGCTGTTGTTGACGTCCGAGTCGTTCGTTCCGTGGGAGCTCGCCGACATCGGCGCAACCCCAGTCGCCCCCGACGCTCCCCCGCTGCTGGCGGCCCAAGCACGGGTCGGTCGGTGGATTCTGGACGACGTCCACTGCACCCCGATGGCTGATCAGTTGACGGTTGACATCGACCGCATTGCGACTGTGGTGGGCGAGTATCAGCCCACCTCGGGTCTGGCCCGCCTGCCTCTGGCCGAGGAAGAAGGCCAGTACCTGCGCGACCAGCTGGGTGCGACCTACGTCAGCGCCACGGCCGACGAGGTCGACATCGTGTTGGGCGCCCGGCTTCGCGACCCGTTTCAGATCCTGCACTTCGCCTGCCACGGCAATGTGACCCCGCTGGGCATGAACGCGTTGTACATGAACAACGGCAAGGAGTTGCTGCACTTCGCGATCGAGGCCTCGGCTGCGGGCCGCGAGTATCGTCCGCTGGTGTTCTTGAACGCATGCCGGGTCGGTGCGGGCCAGTCGCAGCTGAACCAGTACGGGGGCTTCGCGGGATCGTTTCTGCGGGCCGGCTACAGCGGGTTCATCGGGCCGCTGTGGGCGGTGGACGACACGGTTGCCCACGAGGTGGCCACCGACTTCTACTCCGGACTTGCCACCGAGAACAGGCCCGCGGAGATACTGCGCACAATCCGCACCCGATTCGTCGCCACCGATGAGGTCCAGGCGCCACCTTCGACCTACCTCGCATACGTCTACTACGGGCACCCCGACCTTGCGTTGAACGGTGTCAGGTCCACCAGCGGAGCACAGCAGTGACGACCCGATTGGACGGTGGCCACCAGCAGCTGGATCTGGGCCCCAAGTACCGCCTGCGCGCGCCGGGTTTCGTCGGCACAGCCGAGGTCCATGCCGCAGGGTCAACCGTCAGGTCATCGGCGCCGGCAGCGTTTCCCGCAACCTTGGCCGATGCCCTGGATAACGAGTCGATCACCGAACTCGATTCGATCGTGCTGAGCCTGGCCACCGAGGCTTCGCCGGCCATGTCGACGTCTCGCCTGCGCAGCAGCAGCGGCGAGGCGGCAGTCGAACTGGAGATGAACGACCTGGGCCCTGATGTTGGCCAGGTCGTGCTGGCCGTCGACGACAGCGGCGTCGCCACCTGGCATTACCCCGACCCGGGCTCGCCGACCGGCACGCAGCGCTTTGTGCTGAGGTCGCCCGACCCGACGGTCCCCGAACCGGGCGCCACGACCCGAGGAATCCTCGGCGTGGGCATGCGACTGGTGAGGACGTTTGTCTATTCGGTGTCCGACCCGGTGGTGGGGGCCCTGGGGGCCAAGTCGGCCGGGCTGTGGGAGCGGGCGCGCCGGCCCTATCGGCTCAGGCCCTTCACGCCCGAGAACCATTCGACCAACACCGATGCCGAGCTGTCTTCGGACGATCTGCGCCGGCTGGGTTCGGGCCGGGCACTGCTGTTCGTTCATGGCACCTTCAGCCAGGCCCACTCGGGTTTCGGCACCATTGATCCCGCGTTGCTGGCCCGGCTTCACCAGGTCTACGAGGGTCGGGTGTTTGCGTTCGATCACCCGACGATGTCGGTCGACCCAATAGCGAACGCTGCCGCCCTGTTCGAGCGCCTACCAGGCGATGTCGGCTACGACCTGGACATCGTCGCCCACAGCCGAGGCGGGCTGTTGGGGCGGGTGTTGTGCGGCGAGCATCCAGGATTCGACGCCAACCGGTCGAGGGTTGCGGTCGGCAAGCTGGTGATGGCGGGCACCCCCAACCGAGGCACCGACATCGTCACCCCCGATCACCTGCCCAATCTGTTGGACCGCTACACCACGCTGTTGACGCTCATGCCGTTGGGACCCCTGGGCGAGGCGATCGATGCCGTGCTGGCCGTTGTGAAGATGCTGGGACACGGCATCCTGGACGGGCTCGACGGACTCTCGTCGATGGACCCGAAGGGCCAGTTCATCAGGGGTTTTGGCAGGGCCGAATTGCCCGAGTCGACGTATTACGCGCTGGCTGCCAACTATCGGCCCGAGTCTGCGGGGCTGGCCGCATGGCTACGCAACGAGGCTCTCGACTCGGTGTTCGGGGGCGAGCCCAACGACATGGTGGTGCCGGCTCCCAGCGTCGAGGCGGCTCCGCTGGACCTAGCCAATCGCTTCCGCTTCGAGTTCGACGAAGGGGTGCACCACAGCGGCTATTTCTCGGCGCCGCGCACCACCGGGCTGCTCGCACAGATCCTCACCGGTTGAGTTGCCAGAAACACGCGATCACGGTGGCGGCAGCAGGCACTCGTCGCTGGTCTTGCACTGCACCACGATCGAGATGCCGATTCCGAGGTCGTCTCGCACGGGGACGCAAGGATCTCCGCGGGTTATCGGCGTACCAGCAGGCGGGTTCTGAGAGATGACTGCGTCGGGCGGGAGCCCGCTGAGCGGGTCCCAGCTGCTGAAGACGGTGACCTGCTCGCTTCCGCAGGCCGCCACCAGTGCAGCGATGGCCGCGTCTGCGTTGACCATGCCGACCAGGGTGGGCATCTGGGCGGTCTGTGGTTGCTTGGGGCACCAGCCCAATCCGACGCGATCCTCTTCTGCGCTGCAGTATTCGGGGTCGGAGTAGAAGATCGTGATGGTCTGCGAGAAGCCCTGCGGCGAGCAGTAGCCGTCGAGCAGCTCGATGACCGAGCCTGCGGCCGGGATCTGGTGGATGATCGTCCCGTCGGCGACCGGGTTGTTGGGATCCCATGCCGGCTCGGGGAACAAGATGTCGCTGCCGCACGCCAGGCCGAGCTTGGTGGCGGCAGCTTGTATCGAGTCGAGACCTATCAACCCCGGCATCTCGTACGATCCGCCAACCACGAACTCGGGCTCGGCAGCAGTGGTGGTGGTTGACGACATGCTGGTTGACGACGCGGTGGTTGAGGAGGTGCTAGGTGACGCTGTGGTGGTTGTCGCCGAGGTCGTGGTCGACGAGGAGCTGGTGGTCGTCGTCGGCGGGCCGTCATCGCCCGAAAGAGCGGCGAACAAAACCCAGCCGGCAACGGCTGCTGCAAACACGACTGCCATTTGAACGACGCGACGAGACCACAGGGGTGGCGTGCCGGGGTGTTCGCGTTCGTAGCGCTCGTCTTGTTCGGTGGTGTCGGCCGCAGCAGCTGGCTCTGGGTCGGTGTCGTCCAGAACCTCGAACAACTGACCCGTGGGCGAACGCATGAACAGCACTGGGGTTGCCCACTCGGTTGCGTTGCCCCCCGAGTACAGCGAGATTCGTGCCGACGTGACGGCTTCGTCGATGGGCTCGCCCGAGCTCATCGACCTGTACAACTCGCGGGCGAAGTCGACTGCTGCGGCGTCGGAGATCTCGAACTGCATGGCGATGGCCGCGGGCAGGCCCCGCTGGATGAGACCCTGGGCCAGGCCCGAGAACGGGTCGGTCGACGAGCTCCGCGCTCCCTCACATGCGTTGAGAATCGCCAACTGCAGGGGGCGGTGGTTGCTCATCAACACCGCCAACTCGTCAGAGTTGACCGCCCTGGGTTCGCCCAATTCGGTTTCGAACAACAAAGCGCCCCGGCCCTCGGCCCGCTCGAAGTCGCCATGCCCGATGAAATGGAACACGTGATACTGGCCCTGCTGAAGGGCGCCCTGCAGGGCCTCCAGCGTGGCGGTCTCGGACCTGACCAGCTCGATGCGCCCCTGGCTGCGCAGTTCGGTCGTGGCCTCTAGCAGCCTGGCCCACTCGGCTTCGGTGTCGAGCGCCTCGAACCCCGAAGGGCTCGACACCACGACCAGTGCGCGCAGCGGAGCCGTGACGCTGATGGGCTTCGGCGGGTGGGGAAGCTCGAGGTAGCGCACCACAGGCGAAGCTGTCGACAGCGCCAGGAAGCTGCCGGCACGGCGGTCGTGCAAGTACTCCCATGGCACGTCGGCCAGGTCTGGGGCCTCGGCCAGCCGCAGACGCAAGCGCAGACCCGATCCAGACGCTGCCACCGTGTTGAGCGACGCCCTGAACATGCCCCGCATCTCGCCGTCGAACAAGGTTTCGAACAGCTCGCTGCCGAACGACTCGGCGCGCACCGCCCGCTCGACTCCGTCGGCGTCGTTTCGGCTCATGTCGACGATGAACGACTCGAGCGCCAACTCCGAGAAGGGCAGCTCGAACGTATGCGAGTACTCGCCAACGGGCGACGCGATAACCCGCGCCGTGTATCCCTGCGACCGCGTGCCACTGACGTGCACATCGAATGTCTCGTAGTTGGTCATGAGCCCCCGGCAGAGACTAGCCACCCAGTGACAGCCACAGCCTCAACAGGTGCCTGGGGTTGTCGGGGTCGTCGACGTAGCCGGTGCGGGCGTGGACGATGGCGTGGTTGTTGACCAGTTGCAGATCGCCGACCTCGAGACGCATTGCGACATGCATCCCCGGTTCCTCGGCAATCGACTCCCACGTGTCGAGGGCGCACCTGGTGACATCGTCCAGTTCGATGTCGTCGAAGCGCTCGACCGAACGGAAGTACTCGAGGTGCATGAAGGTACGAAGCCGCTGGCCGTCGAAGGCCGAGGGCACCACCTCGCTGTAGCGGGTGGGCGATCCGGGCGGGCGGCGGCTGTCGAGCATGGTCGGCTGGAACAGGCGCGCGGCCAACTCGGGGCACTCGACGACCATTCGGTCGTGGACCGACACCGACGAGACCACCCGACTGTCTCCGCCGGTTGGTGCGGTCGACACGGTCAGCAGGCCGACGACATCGGCGGCGTCGCAGTGGAAGCCGATGTTCTTGTTGGTGCGGTAGAGCCGCTCGTTCTCGTGGTTGTCGGCGGCCAGGTCGATGACGTGACCCAACAG
>JAGQSP010000739.1 GCA_020439485.1 Acidimicrobiales bacterium
ACATCTCGCCGTCCACACAGTCGGCCAGGCTCTGAGGCCTCGACACTCGATACTCGAGCTCGCGCCCCGCAGGCGTAGCGGTCTCGGACCGGCCTTCGATGGTCAGGCCCGCTCCATGGAACAGCAGGTCGATCTGACGGTCGTCGAGGGCCTGTGGGGTGACCCGGATTGTCGCGTCGCCGCCCACCTGCAGGCCATTGTGCAGGTCGTGCAGTGTCAAGGCCAGCTGCGAGGCCTCCGAGCGCGGGCTCGTCGTCGCCATGGTTGCGTGTGTAAGGGCAGCCGGGCTTCAGAACCTGCCGGCGGCGGCCCTGATGGTGGCCTCGGCGACGGCGCGGCGATCGGCCCCCCACGGCAGCGGCATGAGGATCGGGTGATCGACCCCGGCGTCGACATAAGACGCAACGAACGAGTTGACCTGGGCCGGCGTCCCGATGAAGTCGATGGCCTGCACCATCTCGTCGGAGATGGCCTCGACTGCGCCGTCGCGGTCGCCGGCCGCGTAGCGCTCGCGCAGCTGGTCGATCTCTGCCTCGAATCCGGCGTGACGGAACATGCGGGCATAACCCTCCGCCATTGCGTAGCCGAACAGGTCGCGCCTGGCGTACGGAGCCGCCTCGTCGAAGTCGCACACACCCGCGTGTACATAGGCGAAGATCTGGGCATCTCCACCCTCGCGGATCTCGTCTATCGACTCCTGGACGTGTGAGGCAGGCAGATAGTTCAGCAGAACCGCGTCGGCTAGCTCGCCGCCCAGGCGCAACATCTGGGGGTTGAGCGCTGCCAGCACCAGCTTGGGGCGGCGATCGCCCAGCCGTACGCCCAGCCGAAACTTGCGGACGCTCCAGAAGTCGCCGTCGAAGGTCACCGGTTCGCCCGACAACAGTTCCCTCAGCAACACCAGGTACTCGCGCATCTGGGCGATGGGTCGGTTCTGGTAGTCGGCGCCGTGCCATTGCCCGGCAACAACGGGGGTGCTGACCCCAACCCCGAGATAGATGTCGCGGTGGGGTGCCAGCGCCTGCAGCGACGCGGCCGACATCGCCGTCACCGAGGGAGACCGAATCTGCATGGGCACCACGCCCGTGCCGAGGTCCAGCCCGGGTGCTGCCACAGCGGCGGCTCCCAGCAGGGTGAAGGCGTCTGTGGCGTTCGCTTCTGCGGTCCAGAACGACGAATAGCCTAGGTCTTCGGCCATCGACGCAATCGAGGGCGCCGAGTGGGGGCCGAGCGCACCGAGGCTGGCAAAGGTGAGTCCGAGAGGGGCGTGGGTCGTCATGAACCGCGACCCTACAAGTCGCGTCGCCATTGGCGCCGGTGGTGTGTAGTGTGATCAGATCGGAAGCGCCGCCGGAGGGGAATTCGAAGCGGCTCCCAAACGTTGGAGAAGTCGATGACCGAAGCACCAGAATCCACAGTCCTCGACGAAGCCCTCGCCATCATCGATCGCGGTCTCAAGGACATGATCCAGCGGGAGCTGGTGTCGACCAACGAGGTCGCTGACCTCTTGCTCGATGTTCGAGCGATCCTTGTTCAGGCGGACAAACAGGTCGAGGTAGCCACGGCCTGATCGGCCGTGTCGCACATATCAGGAGCGCCGGCTCAGTAGTCGGTTTGCCAACCTGCCGAGAATCACGCCAGTGGCGAGTCCCGCAACTACGTCACTGGCGTGATGCATCTTCACGTGGATGCGGCTGCATGCCACGACTATTCCCGCGGCGTACCACAACGGCCCGAGCCTGCTTCCCCGACTCAGGACGGCTGCTGCTGTCATAGCTGCGGACGCGTGGCCGCTGGGAAACGACGAGGTCAGCGGCTGCCTGACGTGATGCGTGGTGTCGAGATCGTCGCGGCGGGGTCTGACGCGCTTGAACAGGCGCTTGATCCCCTGGTTGACCAGCAGCGATTCGACGCCCATTACCGAGCTGAGCCGCACAGCGAACCCGGCGTCGCCGCGGCGGGCTGCCTCGAGGGCACCGCTCAGATGCCAGATGGTGCTCCAGTCGCCCAGGGTCGACGCCGTGTACATCACCCGATTGGCCAGCGTGTTGTTTCGCAGAGGCTCGAATGCTCGGTCGACGGCCTGGTCGAAGGCATCGACAGCAGGGCCGAAGGGGCCAGGGTCTTGTGTTGTCATCGCAGCGACGACAGGAAATCCCTGACGCGCCCGCCCACCAGTGCGGGGTCTTCGAATGGCCCGAAGTGCGACAAGGCGTCGTCTTTGTGGAACTGGGCGTGTGGCAGCTCT
>JAGQSP010000740.1 GCA_020439485.1 Acidimicrobiales bacterium
GGATGTGCGCGCCACCTCGCGGCCCTGTCGGTAGACGATGCGATTCATAGGCGCATCGGCGATGGCAGCCCTGACCGACGCGGCGTCGACCACCATCAGGTCGGCCGGGTCGCCCGGGCGGAACTCGACGCGGTCTAGGCCCAGCGCCTGGCGCACATCGTTGGACACCATGTCGTAGGCGATGTCGGGCAACACATGACCGGCCATCACCATCAAGGCGGCGGTCTCGAGCGGGTCGGAACGGCCAACCAGGTTGTAGGGGTCTTGAACGTTGTCGGCACCGGCGGCTACCAGGCACCCGGCGCGGCGCAGAGCGGCGACGGCTGTCAACCCCCGGGGCGTGGCAGTGGGCTGGTCGCGACCCTGCAGATACAGGTTGGTCTGAGGCAATGCGATCACGGCGATGCCCGCGCGGGCCACCACTTGGGCCACCTCGGCCTGGCGAGCAGCGTCCAGCATGGCCAGGCTGACGCAGTGGCTCGCTGCTACCCGTCCGGCGAAGCCCGTCTCGATGACGCGGCTGGCCACGTCCAGAACGGTCAGCACACTGGGATTCAGGGTCTCATCGGTGTGCAGGTCGATGTCGAGCCCGGCCTCGGCTGCCATGTCGAACGCATAGCGCACGTGCGCGGCCGCATCATCGTTCAGGTGTGGGCAGCCTCCCACCACATCGACGCCCAGTTCGATGGCGCGTTCGAGCGCCGCGCGGGCGCCTGCTCCCTCCGGCCCGACCATGGGCCCACCTGTCAGGGCAACGATTTGCAGATCGATGACCCCCTCGAAGCGCCTCTTGACCTCGAGCATCGCCTCGACGTTGACCGCGCCCACCTCCGGTGTCACGTTGATGTGCGTGCGCACAGCCGTGGCGCCGCGGGCGACCAGACGATCGAGCGCATCGGTTGCCCGCTCGACACAGTTCTCGGGGGTGAACATGCCGGTGGCCGCGGCATCGGCCCATGCCCTGACCGCTCCTGGCAGATCGCCGGTGGGGTTTGGCACCCGCTCGGCGGTCAGCGCCTTGTCGAGATGGGCGTGAGGCTCGCCCATGGCGGGCAACACCAACCAGCTGCCCAGATCGTCACCGGGGCGCACAGCTGCAGGGTCGTGATCGACGACCTGGGCCATCGCCCCGTCCACCACCTCGATGTCGAGCAGGCGCCCGTCGGAGGTCCGACAGTTCGTCAGCCAGCTCACCGCTGAACCAGCCACTTGTCGACCAGGTTCTTCGACATGGTGCTCATCGATTCCTCGAAACGTTCGGCGTCTGCCAGTTGCCGCTCGAGGTCGTGAGCGTGCGGCCGCCCGTCCAGGTGGCGGTTGTCGGACCACCAGCGTGCGATGTCGCGGCCCCTGGCATCTGGGTGGAACTGAACCCCCAGGGCCGTGCTGCCGATCGAGAACGCCTGGGCTTCGAACAGTTCGGTGCGTGCCAGCAGCACGGCATCTGCGGGCAGGAGGTCGATGCCCTCCGAGTGGGCCTGGTAGACGGCCTCTACGCCGTCGAACAGCTCGGCCCCGGCCGGGACAACATCGAGCGGGTAGTAGCCGAACTCACAGGCCTCATCTGGCCGCTCACGCGTCGACGAACCGAAGGCAGCGGCCAGTATCTGGGCCCCCAGGCACACACCCAGGTATGGCACGTGGCGCTCGACGCACCGCCTTGCCAGCGCTATCTCGTCGGC
>JAGQSP010000741.1:0-1915 GCA_020439485.1 Acidimicrobiales bacterium
CGACGGGCACTCCCCCGCCGCCGGGGTCTTCCGCAACGAAGACCTGCCAGACCTGACTAGCTGACCCGGCGCAACAAACGCAGCGAGCCCACTGCCTCCAGGTCGACGAATGACCCCGACCGAGTCGCCCTGAGATAGATCTCGTACGGCGGTCTGCCGCCATCGGCGGGGTCGGGAAACACGTCGTGGATTGCCAGGGTTCCGCCCATTGCCACCCGAGGCGCCCACAGTTCGAAGTCGGCGTGGGCCGGTATCGGCCCATGACCTCCGTCGATGAACACCAGCGAGGCTTCGGCGTTCCAGGCCGCCCCAACCACTGCCGACTGGCCGACCACACCCACCACCACATCGTCGAGCCCCAGCCGATCGACCAGCCCGCGGAACCGTGGCAGCGAGTCCATGCGGCCGCTCGCGTCGGTCAGCGAGGCGTCGTGGTGCTGCCAGCCGCTCTGCATCTCTTCTGATCCGCGGTGGTGATCGATTGTGAACACCACTGTCGAGCTGACCCTGGCGCCCGCCGCGAGATACACCGTCGACTTGCCGCAGTAGGTGCCAACCTCGACGATGGGTTGTGGGCCCGCGTTGGCCGCCGCACGGTAAAGCGCCAGGCCTTCGTCATCGGGCATGAAGCCCTTGGCGTCGATTGCTGCGGCATGCAAGGCCGGGTCGATGGCCGGAATGTCACCCATCACACCGCCGCCGCGCGGCCCGGAGCCACCTCGTCGTCACCGCGGAAGAGATACCTCTCGAGCAGCACGAACTTGCCCAGCCACAGCAGCCCCCAGGCGGCGAGGTTTGCCAGCATCACGGCCGCAACCGAACCCCAGATCCGGTCGGCAGCCGCAACCATCGCGGTCGAGACCCCGAGCCCCAAAAGGGTGTAACTCCAGAACGGAACGATCTCACGCGACACCGAGTGAGGACCGCGCTTGCCCCAAACCCACCTGCGGTTCAGCAGGTATACCGGAACGGCGGCCAACATCGTGGCGGCAACGTTCGACGCGACCGCGTCCCAGCTCAACGGGCCGCTGAACACGAACAGCAGCACCTGGGTCACCATGACACCGATCACCGAAACACCGGCAAAGCGCAGCAGCCGATGGCGCAGTTGCCAAGCCTTCGAGACGAGTTCTGTCACGGACACGAGCGACAATTCTACGAGCGTCTGGCTACAGCCGCGCCTCGGGGGCATAGGCTGATCAATCCGTTCGGCCCGCGACAAGCACCGACCGAGTGGGCCGTCTGTGGAGAATGGGGATTGCGGCATGTCGGCACTCGAAGACCTGGTCGAGCTATTGGCGCTCGAACCGATCGAGGTCAACGTGTTTCGAGGCGTCAGCCCAGACGAGAACCGTCAGCGTGTCTTCGGCGGCCAGGTGGCGGGCCAGGCGCTGATGGCGGCAATACGCACCGTCGACCCTTCGGTGCCCGTCCACAGCCTTCACTCGTATTTCCTGCGCCCTGGCGACCCGACCATCCCGATCCTCTACGAGGTCGACCGCATCCGCGACGGTCGCTCGTTCGTGACCCGCAGGGTGGTCGCCATCCAGCGCGGTCGCGCCATATTCAACCTGCAGGCTTCGTTCCACAGGGTCGAGGAAGGGCCTGCGTTCCAGATAGAGCCACCCCAGGTGCCTCATCCCGATTCCCTCCCAGACTTCGCAACCCGTATGGCACCCCATCGCGACAAGCTCGGCGAGTGGTACGACCGGCCCCGCCCCATCGACACCCGCTGGGTTCAGCAACACCCAATCGAACGACGGTCGGGTGTATCCAGCGGCGACCGGATGCAGGTGTGGTTCAAGGCCGATGGTCAGCTGCCGGACGACCCGGCCATACACCAGTGTGTGGCCGCCTACGCCAGCGACATGTCGCTGCTGGACACCACCCTGTTGCCCCACGGCCTCAGCTGGGG
>JAGQSP010000741.1:2028-2306 GCA_020439485.1 Acidimicrobiales bacterium
GCCAGGGGCGAGATCTACACGGCCGAGGGCGAGCTGGTCGTGTCGGTAATGCAAGAAGGCCTGATCAGACCCCCGCGAGGCCCCTAAGCGGCTGGGGCCGGGTCCTTGAAGAAGACGGCCAACGTCGCCACGGCCGCACCCACACCGCCCACGACGGCGATCGCCAAGCCGGCCCAACCATCGATGGCCAGGTCTATTGCGTTGTCGATTGACCATTCGCCCGGGCCGGTCGACGCCAAACCGGCAGCGATCGTCGCCAGGATGAACACGTACTCCCA
>JAGQSP010000096.1 GCA_020439485.1 Acidimicrobiales bacterium
TGGTCAGAGGTCAATGACCTCTTCTAGGACATCGCCGAGGCGTTCGGCGAACGACTTCTTGCGCCTCTTCTTGCCCTTGTCCGGCTTGACCTTGCCGCCTGCCGACGCAACGGGCTCGAAACCAACCGCGTCCCGAGGTGCTGGGTCCACAGAGCCGGCCAACTTGTCCAGCTCGCCCCGATCTAGCCACATCCCCTTGCAGTTCGGGCAGACATCGATCTCGATACCCGATCTGAAAACGGGCTCGAGCGAACGGTCGATGCAAAGCGGGCAGTTCATCGGCCTCCCCTTGGGTCTCTGGTCACGATCGGGAACTGGGCTTCTAGCTCGGCATGAGCGGCCCGCAACGCGGCCGCGTCGCCGTTCAGAGCATCGAGGTGCTGTTGGGCGGTTCCAACACCCGTCACAGACGACTCGACCACCTCGGCGGCGTACGACTCGAGATCGGCAAGTGTGGCCGCGACCCGCTGGTCGAGATCATCGAGCGAGTTCTTCAACCGCTGAACCGACTCGAAGCGGCGGCGCAGGCTGATGATCTCGGGCGAGTCCGCAGCGGTCGGGTCGGGTCTGCGCCGCAGAGCGACCTTCAGTTCGTCGCCCGCGCGATGTCCACCGAGTTGGTCGATCGCACCCACCAACGAGGCGCGGTCCGATGTGGCCTCGAGCAACGCCGACTCGACGGCCGACAACCTCACAGCGACCGAGGCATCGTCGGTGCGGGCCAGCACCAAAGTCCGCGCCTGATCGAAGCGCTGCCTCCATGGAGGTTCGGGCTGGCGTTCGCGCCGACGCAGGATCATGTCACTACTCTGCCTGGAGTCGAGCCCAAGCCCACCCTCGGAGCAGTCATGGAAGCGCCAGTTCCCAACCACCACGCGCATCACCCCGGATTCTCCGGCTGGGAGGGTCTGAAGGCGGCTGTGCGATTCCTGAAGGTCGGAACCGACGCCGGAGTTGCGTGCGACCTCGTCGGCATCGGGCCAGGCGATCACCTGGTGGACATCGGCAGTGGGCCGGGCGTGGCGGTGCGCGAAGCCGTGAGGCGCGGCGCCACAGCGGTGGCAGTAGACCCGGCCGAGGTCATGATCGAGGTGGGCAAGCGCCGCAACGATCACCCATCGATTCAGTGGAGGACCGGTGCCGCCGAAGCCCTGCCCGTCGAAGACAGCAGCGCCACGGTGGTCTGGTCGATGGCAACCGTGCACCACTGGCAAGACGTCGACGCCGGGCTGACCGAGGTCGGGCGGGTGCTGCAGCCCGGTGGCAGGTTCCTGGCGATAGAGCGGTACCTACGCGGAGACGGAACCGACATCACCGACCACGGTTGGCTCGAGTCACAAGCCGAGGTGTTCATGACCGCGTGCGCAGCGCACGGCCTCGGTGATGTTCGCCTGACCACCAGCCAGGCGTCGCGAGGGAAGCTGTTGTGCGTCCTGGCCACCAAGGCCTGAGCGCCCTATCTCACGCAGAGCGCGATATCTCGGGCTCGCGCGGCACCACGATGGTGTGAACCGCCTCGCCGGGCCGCGCCGGTGACAACCTGCCCACAAACACGATGCCGTTTCTTGGCGTCTTCACCAACACGTTCAGGTGGTCGACCGGCCCGGCATCGATCGAGGCCACGAAGCAACCGCCGGCGTCTGTTCGCGACGTGCTCAGCAGGTGCAGCGAGCGCGTGTACTCCCAGTGGCGCACTCGGCGCCGCTGGGGTCCGCGTATCTCGACGACCCCGTCCACCAACGGCTCGCCATCGTCCCATCTGACCCTGCCGGCGAGTTCCATCGATCGGTTTCCTTCCCCTGCTCAGCCCGACTGTCGCGTTTCGGCTTGGGGCCATAGTTCTCGACGTCGGTTAACGAAGCGTCAACGAAACGACGCCGATCGGTGAATTCGACGCAGGCCGAGCCGGCAGATCCACCCCGCCCAATTAACGGGTCGTTAATGGCAGGGCGACACGATGCATGCCCGCCGACAAGGAGAACTCGAAATGCCCTCCAGACTCGCAACCGTTGCGCTAGCACTCGGGCTGGCCCTGACCGCCTGTGGGTCAGGCGGCGACACCAACGCATCCGACGGCGCTGACCCCACGACGCAGGCGCCCGAGTCGACGCAGCAGACGCAGGACGCATCGCCCACGACGGCACCCGCCAACGACGAGGGCCAGCTGCTCGCTCCGCCCGACGGGTTCGACACGATCCGCTTCGCCCCACCCCCGAGCGGCGCAGCGACCCCACCAACGCCGACCTCCGACAACGAGCACGTTGCCCACATGTTCGACACCATCGCCGACCTGGTGCTGAACGACCAGAGAGCGGTCGACGCCGTGATGATCGACCAGTTCGATCGCGGCGCCGACGACGAGTCGCCAGAGCTTGTACTGGCATCGTTCTCGGCCTCGGCCAGCATCAGCATCGACATCTACGGAACGATCGACGCGTTCTCTCAGGCTGCGTTGGGTGCCGGTCTCGACCCCGAGTACGCGAACTACTGGAGCGTGAGATCTGAGGCGGCTCGGGTGTTCGTCGCATACAACCAGGCGGCCTACGACCTGCTCGATCAGGCCCGCGGTCTCGACCGCCTGGGCCGCTCGTGCGTGGCTGCTTTCTTGCTGCAGGGCGACAAGTCGTGCGAACACAACGCAGACGCGGAGACGATCAATCGGGCCTTCGACGACCTCGACGACACCACTGAGGTGCCCGACGAGCTCGACGACTTCGACGATCAGTACCCCGCCGGGTTCATCAACGCCGACACCGGTCAGCGCTACAGCCTGTGCGACGAGTGGGACCCCACCATCGAGCGCCTGGGTGCCCAGACAATGGAACTGTTCGATGCCCTGGTAGACGATTCGTGGCTCGATTCGCGGTTCCTCGGCCGAAGCGAGTGCCGCCGGGATGCCGACCTGGACGAGGACGCCTCCTGGGACATGAACCCGGGTCGGGCCGCTTTCGCTCAGGTGTTCGCAGCGCTGGTCGAGGCCGGTGCGGCCTCCGAATACGACGAAGCCGTGTACGACAGCGACGACGAGGAACGGTACCTGGCCGTCGGGTTGGCCACGGGTGTGGCGCTCAGCGAGGCGCTCGACATGAAGGCCGCGGAGGTGCTGCCGACGGTGCAGGAGCCCCAGGCCCGCCTGGCTCTGGCATCGATCGCCGACAGTGCGGCGCACTATCGCTGGCTGCTCGGCCTGGCGCAGGCTTCCCCCGACGGTTTCGCTGACATCGACTTCATAGCCGAGCTTCTGGGTTGTGCCGATTTCGCCTCCGACCCAGACAACGGCTGCACCGATGACCAGTTCGACGAACTCGATCACATCATGACGGCAACGTTCGGCCGCGATCTGGAAGGCGTGGTCGACTGGGACGATGTCGCCGAAGACCTCGAACTGTGCCGGCTCTGGAACGAGGCCCTGTCGTCGGTAGACCCGGCTACGGCAACGAAGGTCGCCTTCCAGGTCGACTCGATGTATCTGGACGCGCCCGGCACCTACCTCGACCGCATGGTGGGGCTCACCGACTGTGACACAGACTTCGACGACACCTCGGGTGACGCTTCCAGCTAGCCAGACAACGAAGCGGTGACCGCCTCGAGTGTCAGGTTCGTGGTCTGGCCCACCGACACACCCTCGTCTTCCAGTGCGTCGACCAGTTCGTCCAGCAGCATTCCTCGATAGCGAGGCTCCTCGGTGCGGTCGGCTATCCAGGCGAACACGTTGAAGAACATGGCCTCGCCACCTACGTGGTCGAATGCCACGAACGCTCGCTTGCCCGGCTGGTTCCATTCCAGTTCCGACACCACGCGTTCCATCACCACCTGGGCCCGGCGCCTGTCCTCTGAGCGATCAAGCGGTATCTGCACCGTGATGCGCCAACCGCCGAGTCGGCTGTGGTTGAGCACCTCACCGTCCTGGAACATCGAGTTGGGGATCCAGGCCTTCGAGCCGTCGGGCAGCTCGAGCTCGGTGCGCAGCAACGATCGATGCACCACCGTTCCGTGCCGCGAGCCCACCGTGACCACGTCCCCCTCGACGCACACGTCGTCTATCCGCACCATCGCGCCGGCCACCAGGTTCTGCCCTACCGGCGTGAACACCACCGCGCCGGTGAAACCTATGGTGGCCATCACCGCTGCCATACCCGAGACGTCGACTCCTATTGCGGCTATCCCTGCAATAGCACCCAACAGTCGCACGACCTTGGGCACGAAGTAGGCCATCTGGCCACGAATTCGTTCGTCATCGATACGACTCACGAGCCCCTTCATGACGCGCAGCGCGACGAGCGTCGCCAACGCCACCGCCAGCAAGCGCAACGAGGTACGCGTGGCGAGCACCGCTGCCTCGCTTGAACCGGCCGCCGTCTCGAGCCTGCTCAGGTCCACTGGAACACCTTCCCAATCAACCCGCCCCGCACAGTCCGTAATGAAACCGTAACATGAGAGCGCGCCGGGGCCAAGCATTTGTACTGAACAGGGCTATCCGGTCTGTGGTCGGGAGACCTGCGATGCTGATGCAATGAACTGGGTCAACAACAAGCAGTTGCACCGCTTCGATCCGCCGCTCGCCGTCGAGCACCTCGTCTACGAGGTCAAGCCGCAGGCGTTCGACAGCTGGCTGGAGGCCGAGTTCGAGTTCTGGACCAAGGGCGAGGCCGACCGCTTCCCGATCCTCGTCGGCAAGGAGATGTGGCTGTGCGAGGGCGACCCGCACAAGGTGACCATCATCTTGTACTGGGAGAGCCTCGAGCAGTGGAAGGCGATCGATCCGCAGTGGCTGGCCGAGCACGAGCGGCAATTCAGCGAGGTCGTCGGTGCCGACAACTTCCGCCTCGTTTTCGAGGGTCATGCCCAGGAGCAGTACTTCAAGATCAGCGAGTACCGCTGACCCAGCCTGCGCTAGGCCTCGACGCTGTGCACAGGTCAAATCGTGCGGAAACGCCGAAGCTCGCGTTGGAGCCGCGACGACCCCACGGCGGACGCGATCTCGCGAAGTCCTGCCGGCAGAGGGGCCACCCCCGCTAGGGCCGCCGCGTCGCATGCGACTGACGCGACCGCAGCCGCGTCGCGTGCAGCTCCAATTCGCTCGAGGATTGCAATGCTCAGGTCACGGGCCAGCGCTGGATCGAACTGCACCATCGCAGCCAGCGACTTCGCAAGGCGTACCGGCTTCACGATCTTCGCGTCGACGAGCCGACCGACCTCCGACACGATGGCGTCGACCGTCGAACGCTCTGTCGAGCACAGCGCGATCGCTGCATCGACGGCGGCGGTACTGACCACCGCGGCCTTGGCACCCAGACCCATACCAACCACGAACGGGGCCAGCGGACCCGCCGGCTGGTCGGTTGAGACCAGGGCTTCGAGAACATCCCGCAAACCGCTACTGGTGTACGGAGACGGCTCTTTGTCGATGCCCTCGGCCAGGTTCGAGGCCCCGGCGATAGCCAGGAGATCCAGGTGGTGGGGAACGAGCGTCAACTGCCAGCGAGCCTCGAGATCGCTGTAGTTGTAGCTCTCAGGAGCAACGTAGCTCAGGATCCTCAGATCCTCTTCGGTGCCCACGACGTCGAATTCTGTTCTGAGCCCGGGCGCCAACCAGTCGAAACGGTGACCGGGAGGTAGGGCAAGAGGGCTTTCCGCGAAGTGCACCACAGCGTGACAGCGATACCGGCGACACGGGTCCGGCACCGGCGACGGCTCCCAGGACGCCTCCACTCGGAGGTACTGGTGATCTGCGTCCGACCGGAGGGCACACAGCCGCCGACTTGCGGGAGCCGAGCCTGGGGCCTCGGCCAGGCGCTTCCTTGCCTCGGCAGGGTCGATCCGACCGCCGACGTGCTGCGGCATGGCCAGATAAGGACGCGACTCGCCCGCGGCCACACTCTGCAAGACCTCGCGGAGCACGGCGCCGCCAATGGTCCTTGAGCTGATGGTCCACTGCTGGGGATCAACACCGGCGAGCATCAGCGATGCGACGGCGGCGAATCTCTCTGGCTGCCCTTTGGGCCACTCATTGGTCGCAGCTCGAGACGCAACAGGAGCGAACAGCTCGCGCCGCGCGCCGAGAGACATCGAGGCGACTCGCAGGACGCCCTCGATCACCCGATCGAACAGGATCGGGGCGGCCGTCCCCTCCATCGCCGATGCGAGCCCAAGCACGAGTTGATCCTCGTCCAATGCCGCTGGCATCCGCTCTCGGGGAGGAGGCGTCCAGGCGCCCGTAAGCCCTGAGGCCGCCATCTCGGCACCAGTTGCGACGGCCCACGCCCCCATCAGCGACGGGGCCAGGGCCCGGGCCGCGGTGTTGAGCGCCTGCTGCGTCTCGGCCGATAGATCCGACCACCAGGCTGCAACCAGATCGATGGCGCGTGCCTGCACGTCCGCACTGGTGTGCCCGAGCGCCGCACCCAACGACAAGGCGGCAGCGTCTCGCCACTCGGGTGCCCTGCCGATTCGCTTCAACAGAGCGATCTGCGGGTTCGCCAGCGACTTGGAGCCAAGGAAGAACGGACCGTCTGCGTGCTCGAGAACGATGTCGGGACGCACCGAGTCGGAAGCCAGCAACTCCTTGACGACGCTCAGGCCGTATTTGACGACCGCTGGCTTGGTCGATCGTTGAAGCGACGAGTAGGTCTCGGCCCTGGCAGCCTTCTCGGCATGCGTCGGGCCGAGCTGCTTCAACAACTCCAGATATGACCGCGGATCGGCGCGGTCGATCTCGATCTGCAGGGCCCGAAGCGCCGAGTCGATCAGTCGGTCGCGGCTGACTGTGCCCTCCGCTGACAAGACAAGCAGCGCCGGGACCCAGCCAGACTCCTCCGGCCCCGGTTCTCCGAGCCGCTCTTCGAGGTCGAGCATTGCCGCCCAACCGACCCACGGGCCGCCGATGCCGATCGAAGGGTCGTCAAAAAGCCTCCACATGTCGTCGATCAGCTCGGGGTGCTCCCGAAGCTTCCGGGCGACCGGAAATAGGCTGGACGCCATCTGCACCAGGTACTCACGGCCTGATGGCTTTGTGGTGAGACCCGCAGCCTGGAGCGCGTGACCGAGGTTCCAGTGCGTCGCCGAGCGGTTCTTCAGCAGCCGCTCTGCCAGGCCGTCCAGCCAACTCGGCCGGAGCTCGGCCATCAGATCGACGGCTGCAGTCAGATCGATACTCACCGCCGAGTAGTCGATACCAGCGGCGGCCTTGTTCACAGTGCTGGCGCTGGCCAGGACCGCAAGAGCGGCTGCACCGGCGCGGCGTTTGGCGTCCAACCAGCTCTCGTTGCGGTCGTAGTGGCGATACTGCTTCTCGGCGAACGCGGCGATCGTGGTGCGCATCGAACGCAGCTGCTTGGGCCCCACCTCACGGCACCACGCCGCCACTCCAGCGCTGTCGAGCGCCTGGACGTGCCTATCGAGCTGCGCCATCAGCTCGGCGGTTTCGGTCATCGGCCCATCACCTCGCGGCGGTGCGCCACGGCCGCAAGCACGTGCTTGCATGGCCCTCTGCTGCCGAGATAGCGGGCGTACCAGGCGCAGGTGCAGGTCGACCCCTCCGCCCCTTGACCCGCTAGCTGGACGACGTGGTGGTGATCTCCGCTGAGCACCTTGCATCTGCTCATGTCGGGGCCGTCGAAGCTCACTGCCCCGGCGTCGAGCAAGGCTCTGCTTGACAACAGCCTGGGGTTCAACTCGTCGATCACGCCACCGAACGGCAGCAGGCGATGGAAGCTGCCACCGAGGCCCGGGTCGAAGCCGACCCTGCCCGCAGCAGCCAACATGTCGACAGACCTCGCAGCCGAGGCCGCGTCGAATCCGAGGCCTGCAGCGATGTCTTCGACTGACGCCACCGGCCGCAAGCCGAGCGCCAACTCGACCATCTCGGCAGCGTCGACGTCTTGCGCGCTCAGCGCCTCGAGCAGGCCCCCCTCCCCTGAGAATCCCCGTGCCGGCTCAGGGCTCACCGAAAGGGTCAGGCGAGCCGAGGGCAGGGTCAGCTCCCATACGCTCGCCGTCGGCATGCCCGGTTCGGTCTCGGTTGACCAAACGACCAGCCGTTCGGCGAAACGCAGCAGGGGCTTGAACGCAGCCAGGCGATCAGGGCCGATCAGGGTCACCGATCGCGGACCCGGGCGCAGACCCAGCCGCAGGCCCGAACCCGCCTGTTCTACGTGAAGGCTCCCGCGGGACTTGGTCGGCATCGTTTGAATCAGCTTCCTGAACGCTGCGGCTCCGACGTCGAGGCGCTGCTTCGAGCGACGCTGGACGACCTGAGTCTCGCCGAAGCCCCTGACCCAACGCGTTGGAAGCGGCACCTGCTTCTCGACCAGCGTTCCCCCCATGGTGTCGACCTCGAGCCGATCTGACCCGACCCGCAGGCGCAGCGGGTCCGACGCCGCGAGCGATGACAGTGCGGCTCTAAGGGGCGGATTCACGTCGACGTTGGTGGTGCCTGTCGAGGCGTGATCGATGTCGAGGCCGTCGGACGCAATGTCGAGGCGAGCGTGAACGCCCGAGCACGCCGAGAACGACTCGAATCTGAGGCATTCGCCATCGAACGTCACCACGGGATCGGAGTCGCGGATGCGCTTGGCGATCGAGTTCCACGGTTCGAAGTAGCGCGAGCCGGCAACTGTAGCGACGGCTAGTAGGGCGGCGGCCACTACGTCGGGCCTCACTACGAACGCCTCGACGAAGCAAGGCGATCGACCCGTCAGCTGCTCGGGAGGCGTGAACGTGCTCAGCCCGAGCTGTGGTGTCGTTCCAGGGAAGAGCTTCGATGGCGATTCGTACTGATAGGTGATCGTGTTGGCCACCGATGCCTCCCACCGCCGGTGCGGCATAGCACCTGCCTAGCTACGGACCCTCTCCCAGTCGGCTGCCAGGCGCTTCCCAAAACGCTTGCGTTGCTCGGCCACCGCGGCGGGCCCTCCCCCGCCCCTGGTGGTGCGGCGCTTGACCGCTGCGCCAGGCTCGAGGATCAGGGCCGCTTCCTCGCCGAGGTGCGGTGATGCGGCCACCAACTCGGCCAGCGACCCTTCGCCGCCGAGGGCCCGGCGAACCAGCTCGCCGACAACGGCGTGGGCATCGCGGAAGGCCATTCCGTTGACCACCAGGTGTTCTGCCAGGTCGGTGGCAGCCGAATAGGGCGAGTCAGCTGCCGCAGCCATGCGGTCGCCCCTGATGGTCAATGTCGAGATCATGCCGTCGAGAGCCAGCAGGGTCAGTCGGACCGTGTCGAGGGCGTCGAACAGCGGCTCCTTGTCCTCCTGCATGTCCTTGTTGTAGGTAAGGGGAAGACCCTTCATCGTCGTCAGCAACCCGGTCAGGTGGCCCACGAGTCGACCCGCCTTGCCCCGGGCCAGCTCTGCGATGTCGGGGTTCTTCTTCTGGGGCATCATCGACGAACCCGTCGAGAACCCGTCGTCGAGTGTGACGAAACCGAACTCGTCGGTCGCCCAAAGGATCAACTCTTCGCCGATGCGGCTGAGGTGCACACCCAGCATCGTCAGGGCATACAGGGTGTCGGCCACGAAATCTCTGTCGGCCACGGCGTCGAGGCTGTTGTCGAACACGGCCGAAAAGCCCAGGTAGTCGGCCGACAGCTGCGGGTCGAGCGGCAGCGACGAGCCGGCGAGGGCTCCGGCGCCAAGCACCGAAACGTCGGTGCGGCGCCGGGCATCGAGCAGGCGGTCGACGTCTCTGGCCAAGGCCCAACCGTGGGCCAGGAAGTGGTGGCCCAACATCACCGGCTGCGCTCGCTGCAGGTGGGTGTAGCCGGGCAGATACCAGCCGTTCTCGATGGCCTCGTCGGCGCGGGCCAGCAGGGTTTGCTGGAACCCCAGAACCAGTTCTGCGACCTCGGTGATCTCGCGGCGGGTGATCAGCCTGACATCGGTGGCCACCTGGTCGTTTCGGCTACGGCCGGTGTGCATCTTGGCCCCGGCCGGCGCTATTTCGGTGACCCGCCTTTCGACCGCGGTGTGGATGTCTTCGTCCGATGCGACGAACACCATCGTTCCCGACTCGATTTCGGCCTGAACCTGGTCGAGGGCCGCCAAGACGCTGTCGCGTTCGCCGATGGTGAACAAACCGACATCGCACAGCATGCGCACGTGAGCCCGAGACCCTTCGATGTCTTCGCGATACATCCGCCGGTCGAAGGGCAACGAGTCGTTGAGGGCCTGCAACGCCTCGGCCGGACCGCCGGCGAACCGCCCGTGCCAGAGGGTCTGACCCTGCTGTGGCTGGGCGCCTGAAGTGTCTGCGCTCACAGCGACTCAGCTCCGCTTGCGAGCCAGATTGCGCAGGCGGAGGGCGTTGAGCTTGATGAAGCCTTCGGCGTCGGCCTGGTTGTAGGCACCCTGGTCTTCCTCGAAGGTGGCGATGGCCTCGTCGAAGAGGCTGTCGTCGCTGCGACGACCAGCGATGGTTATGTTGCCCTTGTACAGCTTGACCCTGACATCGCCGTTGACATGGGCCTGACTGAGGTCGATGGCGGCCTGCAGCATGTAGCGCTCGGGGGCGAACCAGAAGCCGTTGTAGATCAGCTCCGCGTACTTGGGCATCATCTCGTCCTTGAGGTGAGCTGCATCGCGGTCGAGGGTGATCGACTCGATGGCCCGGTGGGCCTTCAGCATGATCATGCCGCCGGGGGTTTCGTAGGCTCCCCTGCTCTTGATNNCCGACGAAGCGGTTCTCGACGATGTCGGTGCGACCAACGCCGTTGGCGCCGCCGATGCGGTTCAGCTCGGCCAGAACCTGCGCCGGCGACATCTCCTTGCCATCGATGGCCACGATGTCGCCCTTGCGGTAGGTCAGCTCCAGATAGGTGCCCTCGTTGGGGGCCTCCTCGGGGCTGGTGGTCCAGCGCCACATCTCGGCGGGAGGTTCGGTCCAAGGATCTTCCAGCGGGCCACCCTCATAGGAGATGTGGAGCAGGTTCGCGTCGGTCGAGAACGGCGACTTGTTGCCGCGGGTCTTGTCGATGGGGATGTCGCGCTCGGCGGCATAGGCCAACAGGGTCTCGCGGCCACCCAGGTCCCATTCGCGCCAGGGCGCAATGACCCGGATGTCGGGGTTGAGCGCATACGCGTTCAGCTCGAAGCGCACCTGGTCGTTGCCCTTGCCGGTGGCTCCGTGACTGATGGCATCGGCGCCGGTTTCGGCCGCAATCTCGACCAGACGCTTGGCGATCAGCGGGCGGGCGATGGAGGTGCCAAGCAGGTACTCACCCTCGTAGATGGCGTTGGCCCGAAACATCGGGAAGACGAAGTCGCGGACGAACTCTTCGCGCAGGTCTTCGATGAAGATCTGTTCGGCGGGCACGCCCATCTTGAGTGCCTTGGCCCGGGCCGGCTCGAGTTCCTCGCCCTGGCCGAGGTCGGCGGTGAACGTCACGATGTCGCATTCGTAGTTGTCTCGAAGCCACTGGAGGATCACCGAGGTGTCGAGACCGCCCGAATAGGCCAGAACCACACGCTCGACTGAGTTGGACATTTGTTGCTCCTGATGAGGGCCGGGGCGATCAGAGCCCGGCGAGATCCTTGAATTCTGCCGCCACCACGGCGGCCTCGATGCCAGCTGCGACAACCACCAGGATGGTGTCGTCACCGGCCACCGTACCGATGATGTCGGCGCGCCCCGACCGGTCTAGGGCAGAGGCCACCACATGGGCAGACCCGGGCGGCGTTCGCAGCACCACGACGGGGTCGTTGTCGGCGATCTCGACCACCCAGTCGGAGAACACCCTGCGCACATGGTCCTCGGGCGCCTGGCGCTGGTGGGCGATCTCGGGCACTGCGTAGATCGAGTCGCCTCCGGGCACCCGGACCTTTACCGCACCCAGCTCCTCGAGGTCGCGCGACACCGTTGCCTGGGTGGCGTCGAAGCCACCTTCGGCGAGCAGGTCGACCAACTGCCCCTGCGACGTCACCTGATGGTCGGAGAGGATCTTTTCGATCGCGTGCTGTCGTTGGGCCTTCATCGCTGCACCGCTAGGCCTGCTGGACGATCCATGCGAACAGGCCACGCGCCGAGTGCATTCGGTTCTCGGCCTGGGGGAACACGCGACTGCGCTCGGATTCGACGGCCTCGTGGCTGACCTCTTCTCCGCGATGGGCGGGTAGGCAGTGCATGAAGATGCCCCGCGGCGACATCAGGTCGAGCAACGACGGGGTCACCTGGAAGCCCTCGAATGCGCGCAGTCGAGCCGCCGACTCAGCCTCTTGGCCCATCGACGTCCAGACATCGGTGTACACCGCGTCGGCGCCCTCGGCCGCAGCCTCGGGCCTGTCGAACACCTCGATGGAACCACCAAGCGAGCGCACCCGGTCGAGGTCCTCAGCGCTGGGCGCATAGTCGGCCGGACACGCAATGCGGCTCACGACGCCGGTCATGGCGCACCCCAGCGCCAACGAACGCCACACGTTGTTGGCGTCGCCCACGTAGGTGACCGTGAGCCCCTCGAGCGAGCCGAACTCGTCGCGCAACGTGAGCAGGTCGGCGAGGGCCTGCATCGGGTGGGCAACGTCGGACAACAGGTTGACCACGGGCACCGCGTCGCATGCCGCCATGCGTTCGAGTACCCCGTGGTCGAACACCCGCGCCGCAACTAGCGCGTGATAACGCCCCAGCACCCTGATGACGTCCTCGGCCGACTCGCGCTTGTCGATGCCGACCTCCTCATCGCGGATGTAGATCGGGTGGCCGCCCAGCTGCACAACGGCCATCTCGGCCGAGTTGCGCGTGCGCGCCGACGGCTTTTCGAACACCAGCCCCGCGCCCTTGCCGGCAAGCACCTGGGGCACTCCGGGCATGGTCGACAGCTCGAGGACCTCCTCGAGTTCGGTGGGGTTCAGGTCGTCGATTTCGAGGAAGTGTCGCATCATGTGTTCCTGACATCTGCGATGGCGCCGGCCAGGATGGCGAGGGCCTCGTCGATCTGCTCGGACGTCAGCGTGAACGGCGGGGCGAACCGGATAGACGTGGGCGTAACCGCATTGAGCACCAGGCCACGGTTCAGACACAGCTTGACCACCTCGCCTGCCGCAATGCCTTCTTCGAGCTGAGCTGCCAGCAGCAAGCCCAGACCCCGCACACCCGACACGCCGTCGACCTCTTCGAGCTTGGCCATCAGTTCACCGCCGATGCGCATGGCCGTGTCGGGGGCGTCGATGGCTTCCATCACCCGCAGCACGGCCCGTGCCGCCGAGGTCGCCAGAGGCTGGCCGCCGAAGGTGGTGGCATGGTCTCCGGGCTTGAACGATGCAGCCACCTCGCGCGGCGCCCAGATGGCACCGATGGGCACGCCGTTGCCCAGGGCCTTGGCCATCGACACCACATCGGGGCGCACACCGTAATGCTGGTAGCCGAACCACTCGCCGGTGCGACCAAAGCCGGTCTGCACCTCGTCGATCATCATCAGCATGCCGCGCTCGTCACACAGCGCGCGAACAGCCTCGAGGTAACCCTCAGGTGCAGGGTTGACGCCACCTTCACCCTGCACCGGTTCGAGAAGCACCGCCGCGCACGTGTCGTCGATCGAGCGCTCGAGCTCGTCGATGTCGCCAAACGGAACGTGCCTGAAACCCTCGGGCAGAGGCTGAAAAACCTCGTGCTTTTCGGGCTGGCCGGTGGCGTGCAACGTCGCAAGGGTTCGGCCGTGGAAAGACCGCATGGCCGAAACCACCACGTGGCGCCCCACACCACCGTGACGCCTGGCCAGCTTGATGGCGGCCTCGTTCGCCTCGGCACCGCTGTTGCAGAA
>JAGQSP010000742.1 GCA_020439485.1 Acidimicrobiales bacterium
TACGGATCCCATGTGATCTGGCCGTCGTAGTGGGTGTGGGCATCGATGAACCCGGGGGTCACCATCAGCCCTCGGGCGTCGATCACTTCCGTATCGGGACCCACCAGCGTCTCGTCGAGCTGGCCGACGGCTGCGATCGTGCCGCCGACGACGGCCAGGTCACCGTCGAAGGGCGGCGCCCCGGTGCCGTCGTGAATGCGGCCGTTGCGTATCACCAGGTCGTACATGTGACATCCCCTTGCTGCCCGAAGGTCCAATTGTGCCCGCGACGCCCGCGACTCGGTAACTCACGCGAAATCGCCGTTGGCGCGTCTGAAGCCGCCAAAGGCCTCGGTGACCGAGGCCGTCTCCCTTGGGCCCAGTCCGTCCAGACCAAAGTGGATTTCGGCCAGCGCCACAGCCGCCCGGGCGGCGGCCTCGCGGCCCGGCTCTAGAATCCTGGCCAGCGTCGCACGACCATCGGTGGGGTGGGCGACCCGCTCGACGAGCCCATCGGCTTCGAGGCGACCGATGGTGTTGGTGACCGACGCAGCGTTGACCTGCAAACGATCGCCGATCTTGCCCATCGGCAGCTGACCCTCGCGGGTGAAACTCAGCAACGCCAAGACCTCGAATCGGCTGAAGTTGAGCCCCAACGGCTTCAGGGCGGCATCGATGCGAGCGGTCATC
The DNA here is from genome assembly GCA_020439485.1 of Acidimicrobiales bacterium. Classification (GTDB taxonomy): domain Bacteria; phylum Actinomycetota; class Acidimicrobiia; order Acidimicrobiales; family Poriferisodalaceae; genus JAAETH01. The sequence goes on from JAGQSP010000742.1 coordinate 670, forward strand.
ACCTGGTGCACACGGGTGATCGACGTGGCGGCTGCCATCGAATCCACCGCTCCCCAACCAAACCGGTGCCAGTTGCCAACGGCCAGCTCGACGGGATCCTGGGCTACACTCGTCTGCATGGCGTTTACTTTAACGTCAAAGTAAACGGGCCGGGAGATCTGCTGATGACCGACGACGCACGTAAACAATGGCAGGAGGCCTACGAGGCCTCGCAGCTGCGAGACATTCCGTTCGAGACGATGTCGGGCGTTCCGCTCGATCCCATCTACGGCGACGGCCCCTATCCCGGCCAGTATCCGTTCACCCGCGGCGTTCACGCGTCGATGTACCGCTCACGCCTTTGGACCATGCGCATGTTCGCCGGGTTCGGCACCGCCGAAGACACCAACGCCCGCTTCAAAGAGTTGCTGCGCGCCGGCGGCACCGGCCTTTCGACAGCGTTCGACATGCCAACGCTCATGGGGCGCGACTCGGACAGCCCCTGGTCGCTGGGCGAGGTCGGCAGGGCGGGCGTGGCCATTGACACCCTGGCCGACATGGAAGACCTGTTCGCCGACATCGACCTCAGCGGCGTGTCGACGTCGATGACCATCAACGGGCCTGCCGCCACCGCCTTGGCCATGTACCTGAGCGTCGCCGAAAAGAACGGCGTCCAGCGCGCACAGCTGTCGGGCACCATCCAGAACGACATCTTGAAGGAGTACCAGGCGCAAAAGGAGTACATCTATCCGCCGCGGCCCTCCATGCGCATCGTCACCGACATGGTCAAGTTCACGACGGCCGAGATGCCCAGGTGGAACCCCATCTCGATCTCGGGCTATCACATCCGCGAAGCCGGGGCCACGGCCGCACAGGAGCTGGCCTTCACCCTCGCCAACGGGTTCGCCTATGTCGAGGCCGCACTGGCCGCCGGCGAAGACATCAACGCCTTCGGCAAACGACTGTCGTTCTTCTTCAACAGCCACAGCGACTTCTTCGAAGAGATCGGCAAGTTCCGTGCCGCCCGCCGCATCTGGGCTCGCTGGATGAAGGAACGCTACGGAGCCAC
>JAGQSP010000743.1 GCA_020439485.1 Acidimicrobiales bacterium
GGTCGAGAACGAGCTGGTCAGGGCTGCGGGCGACTCGACGTTCGTCTGGGCCTGGCTGATCACAACAGCAGGTCTCGCCGCTGTGGTCGCGGGTGCGGCGCTGGCGGGCGCGGGGCGCCCTTCGGGCAAGTACGTTCCAGATCTCGGCGTGGCCACGCTCGAGTGGTTCGCCGTCGTTGGCGTGGTGGGCCGAGCCGCAATGGTGTTCGGCGGCGTCGCATCGGGCTTCGTCGAGAACGTGCTGAGCCTGTATCTGCTGGCGTTTGCGGCCCTCGGATACCGCAGCGTCGCCGAGCCGGCCCTGAGGCGCCGTCTGTACCTGCTGGTCGGGGCGGCCTCGACGCTCGGCGTGCTGACCTCGTTCAAAGAGGCGGCGATCGTTCCCATCGCAGCCTTGACCGTTGGAATGCTGGCGGCAGGCGCTCGGCTCGAGCGGCGCCGCATCGTGGCGCTGGCCTTTGTGGGGTTGACGGTCTTTGTCGGCGTGCAGGGCAACCGAATCGCCTGGGATGCCGGCGAGCCGGTGCCGTTGTGGAAGGGTGCGATCGTTCCGTTCACGACCTACGACTACGAGTCGGGCCATGTAGCCGACCCAAACCGAGACCTCGTGGACGCGGCTGTTTCGGTGGGCAAGGGGATGTCTCGAAGGTTTGGTGGGGCGACATCGTTGATCTTGGTCCGCGAGCGCGTTCCGACCGACGTCGACCATCTCGGTGGCAAGTCGTTGTGGCAGCCGGCGGTCTCGGCGATGCCGGTCGTGGCCGGCTGGTACGACCTTGAGTTCTCGACGCTTTCGCTGGGCCGATACTTCACGACCACCTTTGTCGCCCCTGACCAACCCGAGAACTCGTCCTCGCAGGCCATCACCATGCCCGCAGATCTGTATCTGAACTTCGGCGACACCGGTGTGGTGCTCGGTCTGTTGGTGTTCGGGTTCGTGGTCGGCCGCGTCGATCGACTGTTTCACCCAGGTTCGGCGACCCGTGTTGGAGCGTTGGTGTACCTGGGCCATGTTCTCGTCGGCATCGAGCGCAACGTCGCCTATGTGGGCGTCAACGCTGCCATCCGGCTGGTGGTCTTGCTGTTGGTGCTTCGAGGTGTGGCCCGCTGGGGCGCTTTGCAGGGGTCGGCCAGGCGAACCCTGGCGGGTTGACCTCTGACTGCAGTTGCGAGCGAAGTGGCAAACCTGAACGATGCTTCACCCGGCGTCGGCGCGGCCGACTTGTCTTGAGTGAGCACCACAGCCTCGCCGGCCAACGCGGGGATCGCGGACGACGATCGATACGACCTCGGCCTGGCCGTGGTCCTTCGGGTCGTCGCCCAGCGCTGGTGGTTGATCCTGATCGTGGTGGCCTTGTCGGCCGGAATGACGGTCAGACGTGCCAATGCGGTTTCGTACATGTACGAAGCCAGCACTCAGGTAGCCGTCACCGAGGCATCGCGCGACTGGGTGTTCGGCGTCGCCGGGGTCGAGGCCACCGACCCGATCAGAACGATCGAGACGCAGATCCAGATCGCCCAATCTCACCCGGTTTGGGAGGGTGCCTGGGAGCGGTTGGGCGTCGAACGGTCCAAGCAGATATCGCACTATGCAGTCGAGACCGCCGGCGTCTCCGACGTGTTGGTGTTCAAGGTCCAGAGCGCAGACCCCAGGCTGGCCGAGGATGCGGCGATCGCATTTGCCGAGGCTTATGTGGACGTGCGAAAGAAGCAGGTTTCGACCGAGCTACACACCCTGGCCGACTTCCTCACCGAACGCAGCGCTGCCTACCAGGAGGACGTCAGCATCCTCGATGCGCGCATCGCCGAGCTGGCCGGCCGCGAGCAGGACGAGGAGTTCTACCGGCTGCTCGCCTCGGCTGCTTCGGCCAACGAGGCGCTTCAGGCCAGCGTGTTGATCGAGGGCGGACGCTCCGACCCCGAGCTGGCCCGCCTGATCGCGGCGCGCGAGGCTGCGCTGACCCTGGCCCTCGAGCTCGAAAAACGTGCCGACGAGGTGAACCTCGAGGCTGCGCTGCTCGGAACCGGGCCCTACCTGGTGGATGGCGTGGCCTATGCGGCTGGCCCGCTCGGCACCCCGTTCGCTCGTCAGATGACGGTTTCGGTGTTTGCCGGTTTGGTGGCTGGTATCGCACTGGCCTTTGTCGCCGACTATCTGGACGACCGGCTGCGCCGCCGCGAACGGATCGAGCGCGAGCTGGTGGGTATAGCGGTGCTCGGCGCCACCCCGCGTGACAGAACCCTGCGACGCAAGGGTGC
>JAGQSP010000744.1 GCA_020439485.1 Acidimicrobiales bacterium
CTGCTCGAGTCCGACGACGACCTCGCCGAATACGCCCAACAGATCCTGTTGGCGTCGGTCGACGACGAACCGGGGCACCCCGACGACATCTTGCCCGACCTCGACGAGGTCGACGGCGACAGCCTCATCGAAGACCTCGAGCAGTTCTTGCGCGACCAGGGCTGAGCACCAACCCAGCGGCTAGTCCCAGGGTGGCTGCCTGGGAAAGTCGAACGAGGTCTCCAACATTTCGCCGTCGATCGCACGAAACGCCTCATCGCCCCAACGATCGGCGCCTGCGGTGGGTTCGGGCAGGTCGTCGCGGGTGAACCAGCCACACCCACTGGTCTCGAGCGGATGGGGGTCGATCTCACCGCCCACGGCTCGGCACAAGAACACGATCGAAACCAGCGGTATCTGGGTGAACCCCAGGCGCATGCCGTCTAGCACGCTGAGGACCCTGACCGGCTCGCAGCGGATGCCGGTCTCCTCGAACACCTCTTTGACCGCTACCTCCGAGGGCGAGTAACCCACATCGGCCCAACCGGTCGGGTACAGCCATATGCCCGAATCGGCCCGTCGAACCAAAAGGATGCGGCCCTGGTCGTCGCCCACGACGGCGCCGACGGCGACCTTTGGTGTCACATAGCCAGGCACACCGGCGCCCACCGACTTCATCCACTCGGTGGCCAGGGCTTCGGGGTCGGGGTCGCCGACGGCTGAAGAGCGAATCTCGGCGGCGATGCGCAGCACTTCTTCGAAGCGTTCGCGCTCGTACAGGTTGTCGGTGAATCCGAGGCCGGTTCGGGCGATGCCAGCCAGGGCCTCGCCCCAGACGACCAGGTCCTGAGCCGTGGGTCGATCGGGCATGGCCTAGAAGCGTTCGGCTGCGACGGCGAACAGCGGATCGGCACCTGCGGTGCACGCGGCAACCAGCGACGCCGTTTTGGGAAGAACCTGGCTGCAGAAGAACTGTGCCGACGCGATCTTGTCGTTCAAGAACTCGGCATCACCTCGGCCCGCTTCGAGCAGGGCCAAAGCCGCCGCCGCGCTGCGCACGTGCACCCAGCCGCCTGCCGCTGTGCCCACCAGGGTCAGATAGGGCGTGGCTCCGGCGGCAATGTCGTTGGGCGACGCTGTGGCCATCCAGGTCGCAACGGCTTCGACATCGTCCACCGCACGGCTCAGAGCGTTTCCGATGTCGGCGAGGGGGCCCTCAGCGACAGCCTCGGCGGCGGCCCGCATGTCAGAGACCAGCGATCTCATGGCACCGCCACCATCCAGCGGCAGCTTGCGGAAGGCCAGATCGAGCGCCTGGATGCCGTTGGTGCCCTCGTATATGGGCAGAATTCGCGAATCTCTCCAGTGCTGGGCGGCGCCGGTCTCTTCGATGTAGCCCATGCCGCCGTGCACCTGGATGCCCAGCGAAGCGACCTCGACGCCGCAGTCGGTGCCCCAGCCCTTCGACAGCGGTGTAAGCAGGGCGGCTCGCGAAGCAGCGGCCGCGGCTTGTTCGCCGTCGCAGTGGGCGGCCCGGTCCATGGCCGCTGCGTTCAGGTACATGAGGCCGCGCATCGCCTCGACGTGCGACTTCATCGTCATGAGGCTGCGGCGAATATCGGCGTGTTCGACGATGGCAGCATTCGCGTCGGCACCTATAGGGCGGCCCTGCTTGCGCTCGCGGGCATAATCGGCCGCCAACTGCATGGCTATCTCGGCTATGGCCAAACCCTGGATGCCAACCGACAGCCGGGCATTGTTCATCATCGTGAACATGTAGCGCATGCCCTGGTTCTCTTCGCCGATCAGATAGCCGACGG
>JAGQSP010000745.1 GCA_020439485.1 Acidimicrobiales bacterium
CCGACGTACTTGGCGACCAATCCGGCTCGATCGACCTCGACCAGGTGGCCTCGTTCGAGGATGCCGATGGCGCCATACATCTCGGCCAGCAAACGCGCGACGGTTGTCTTTCCGGTGCCGGGGTTGCCCTTGAACACCAGGTGCTGGCTGGTCGCGACGTCCATCAAACCGTGCTCGCGGCGTTTGGCCTGCACCTGCAGCAGAGCGACCTGGGCCTTGATCTCTTCTTTCACCGTCTCGAGGCCGATGAGCGCATCGAGATCGGCTTCGATCTGGGCCAGAGGTCGAGGGGCAGACACGGTCGGCTCGCGCTGGGTGAAGCGGTCCTCGAAAGTGCGTACTGCTTCCGCGTGGCGAATCTTGTCGCTCGCGCTCTTCAGCCGCTCCAGAGCCTGCTTACGCCTCGACATCGAGCGCTCACGATACCCCTGGGCGGACGCTTGCCGGCCACGGCCGATCGACGGGCCTGCGAAACCGCCTCAGAAGGCGAGTCGGAGCAGAGCCGATTGCGGGATCGGACCGACTACCGGTGACTCCCAGGAGACGATGTCGAGAATCGACACCAAGCCCGAAGATGGTGTCTCGAACACAAGACCGCCGGCCAGGCAGTTGCTCATCTGCAGATCGACCCTTATGCCCGATGTATCGGGGCCGAGGAGGACTCCCCGAACCTCTGGGGCGAAGTCATGCCCGAAGCATCTCACCTGCCCGGTGACGGCGGCATCCCGGTTGGCACCCACGAGCGTCACCTCGGCAAGTCTCGCGCCTTCCCAGTAGCCATCCAGGCGTACGCCGGTGACCCCCTCGTCGACGACGATGCCCCGAAGGTGATCGCGCCCCCAGTAGTGGCCGTTCGTGATGATGGTTCCGAAGCCGCCCGGCCCGATCTGTATCGCGGCCGGCAGCAGCTCATCGTCTGGCACCCACTCGTGGGTTGAGACGAACAGGTTCGTCAAGACGAGGTCGTGGGGGCCGTCGAGCAGAACCGCAGGTTCGGTCGGTGAGCCCGATTGCTGGACCTGAAGATCCGTGATGAACGCGTCGGTCGCCGGGTCTGGCTGGGGTGCCTCGCCCCAGTCGTCTGGTTTCCACGACGTGTGGAAGCCCGAGCCGGTGGCGTGGCTCACCGTCAGATTGTCGATGTCGTACTGATAGCCGTGGATCCGGACGCCTTCGCAGATCTCCATGCAGTCGATCGTCAGATCGGCGATCGAGAAGTGATGGTTTCCGTCGCCATCCATGACGGCAGTTCGAACGATCGGACCCTCCGAAGGGTCGAAACCAGCGCCCGGGCGGATGATCGTCACACCCCCACCGGCCCCTGTAAGGGCCTGATGATCTCCGATCACGATCGGGTCGTCCACCTCGAACACCCCAGGGGGCAGCTGCAGATCGCCGGTCGGCTCCATCGGAGCCGGAACGGTAGTGCTGCTGGTCTGCGGCTCGGTTGTCGTCGTGGGCAACGGAACAGTCGAGGTCGTCGAAGTCGTGGTCGAAGACGCAATCGCGGTCGTGGTGGTGGTGCTCACCGGAGGTTCCGCGGGCGGAGCGGGCTCGACCAGGTCCAGGCTCAGATAGTTGATGGCCGTCTGGTATTCGGCCGAATCGCCGAACGTGAGAACGAGCGACCCATCGGCGACGTCGACGGCAGCCGCCGACTCCAGGTTCATGCGGCCGTTGTCGCCGTCCACGACCACAACGCCGTTGGCTTCGATGCGATTGAGCGTGGACAAAGCGCTGTCCCCCCAACCGACCGTCATCAGGTACCGACCGTTCGGCACATCGATCCGCCACTTGACGGCTGGGCTGAAGCGCCACTGCTTGTCGTACCAGCGCGACTCGGCCCGGCACACCGTGTCCCGAATACCCAGGTCCGATGATCGATTGAAGCACTGGCTGCGGTGAAGTTCGTCGAGCCAGCCAAACCCGCG
>JAGQSP010000746.1 GCA_020439485.1 Acidimicrobiales bacterium
GAGCGGTTCCGCGAGCCGGCATTGGTGGTGAGGGTCATTGACGGTCTCCAATCGTTGCGGTTGCCCTGTCTGCCCGTGGTGCCGAGTCGCCGTCGACCACCGTGGCGATGATCTCGAGGGTGGCGCCGGGGTTCAGGTGCGAGTTGTCCCAATAGACGCGGTAGGGCGCAGCGTCGTCCACGCCAATTACCTCGGGGGTGGCGCCGTCGACCGATACGGCGAAGGTGACCTCGGCGTGACGGCTGGCGGACACGTCGGCCTCGATCCGGTAGCGATAGCTGGGTATCTCGGCGCCGTCGTTCGGCCTGCTGAGCGCTATCTCGGGACCGGTCTCGACAGGCGCCAGGGTGCGCTCAGCCCGAAACACCACTGTGGCTAGGGGTGCGATGTCGACCAGTACTTCACCGGTTGAGTCCGACATCACGGGCTCGACCACGGCTTCTGACCTGGTCCAGACGGGCACGAACGTGGTGTCGGGTGTGAGTGCCTGGAATCTCGCCGGCACCGACAGCGATGCGTTGCTGTTGGTGACCACCAGGTACTCGGTTCGCTCGTCGCGGTCGAACCTCGAGAACGCGAACACCGGGCCCGGCGCATCGTGAACGATCTGGGCGCCGGTCACCAGAGTCGGGTGCTGCGACCTCAACTCGTTCAGCTGGGCGATGTGGCGGTAGAGCGGATGGTCGGGGTCGAAGTTGTCGTCGCCAGGCGTGGCGTCAGACCCGATGTTGTCGTCGTCGATGAACTCGTCCGACTGGGCGGGAAACATCGGCGCCCGCGCCAGCTTGTCGCCGCCGCTGCCGGCGAATCCCTGCTCGTCGCCGTAGTAGACAACGGGCACTCCCCTGGTCAGGAACAGCAGGTCGAACCCCAGCCGCATGCGCTCGGTCAAGACCTCGTCCGACGCGGACGGGTTCTGGTTGCGGATCTGCATTCCCATGCGACCCTGGTCGTGGTTGCCGAAGAACTTGACCTGCATCGAGGCGTTGTTGTCGGCATCTGTGAACCAGTCGTCCTTGTCGAATGCCTGCACCAGCAGATCGCCGCCGCCTCCGCCCGCGTAGGCCGAAACCGCCGCGTTGAAGATGAAATCGAGGGTCGACGACACACCGACGTTGGTGAAGCTCGACTGCAGGATGGGGCTGGTGTTGGCAACCTCGCCGAAGATGAAGAAGTCGTCGTTTCCGCTCCGCTCGGCGGCTGCCTGCAACGCCGGCGCCCATTGTTGCCAGAACTCGATGTTGACGTGCTTCATCGTGTCGACCCGGAAGCCGTCGACACCGAATCGGTCGACGATGTCGGAGTAGATGTCGACCATGCCCTGCACCACCAGCGGGTGTTCGGTCATCAGATCGTCGAGACCGAAGAAGTCGCCCAGGGTGTCCGACTCGCCGTTGAAGGTCGTGTTTCCCCGGTTGTGGTAGAGCGTCACGTCGTTCAGCCATGCCGGTGACTTGATGGTGGCCAGGTCGGGCGAGGCGAACGTCGGGATGTGAGGAAACGAAGTGGCAGGGTCGAACAGGGGCCAATGGTCAGGGTCGGTCACCCCGGCCAACTCGGCCAGGTCGACCGGGTTGCCTTCGCTGTCGAGGTACGGACGGGCGCTCGTCGACCAGTAGACGAAAGAACCGTCGGCATAGGTGATGACGTCGCCGGTGTGGTTCACGACGGCGTCGAGGAACACCAGCATGCCGCGTTCGTGTGCTTCGTCGACCAGCTGGCGCAGGTCTTCGTTGGTGCCCAGATGTGGGTCGACGTTGTCGAAGTCGATCTGCCAGTAGCCGTGATAGCCGGCCGACGAACTGGTGATCTCGCCGCTGCCCTGCACCGGGTTGTTGGTGAATGGTGGAGTCAGCCACAACGCAGTGACGCCCATGCCCTGCAGATAGTCGAGACGCCCGATGACACCCTGGAGGTCGCCACCGTTGAAGAAGCCCTTGTCGGTGGGCAAGAACCCGTGGTCGAGCGGACCTCCCTCGATGCCTCCCGTGTCGTTGGTGGGGTCGGCGTTGTCGAAGCGGTCGGGCATCACGAAGTAGATGCTGCGTGAGGTCACCGGGTGCCGTACCGGTGCGGCCACCGGACCGGGCTGAGGGCCCGCGGGCCCAGTTGTTGTCGGGGCAGTTGTTGTCGGGTCAGTGGTAGTCGGGGCAGCGGTGGTCGACGGCTCGGGTTCTGTGGTGGGCGCGGACGAATCTTGTGAGCCCGAGCAGGCAGCGGCCACGACGATCAGTGCCGTCGTGACCGCTGCGGCCCGGAGGGACCAGCGCATCAGCCCTTGACCGAACCGCCGGTGAGTCCGGCGATGATGTGCTT
>JAGQSP010000747.1 GCA_020439485.1 Acidimicrobiales bacterium
CTTCCAGTCGTTCAACCTGTTCGCGGGACTCACCGCCATCGAGAACGTGCGTTTCGGCGCCGACGCAGCACGGGCCGACGATCCGGTGGGACGATCCAAGGCGGCGCTGGCCGAGGTGGGCCTGGGCGAGCGGGCCGATCATTTCCCGCACCAGCTGTCGGGTGGCGAGCAGCAGAGGGTGGCGATCGCCAGAGCTCTGGCCACAGGCAACCCGATCTTGCTGGCCGACGAGCCGACGGGCGAACTGGACTTCCGCACCGGAGTGCAGATCTTGGAGGTGCTGGCGACGCAAGCCCGACAGGGCATGACCGTGCTGCTGGTGACACACAACCGCGAGATATCGCGGATAGCGGACCGCGTCGTCGAGCTGTCGTCGGGCCGTTTGGTCGGCGACGGCCCGCCCGAGGGCGGCCGGGCCTCGATAGGTGAGCTCCGGTGGTGAGGCGCCCCGCCCCTTCCGGTCGGCTGTGGTTGGGTTGGGTCTGGCGCGACCTTCGAAGCCAGTGGGTGGCGGTGGTCGCCATCGGTTTCGTGCTGGCCATCGGCGCCGGCGTGTACTCGGGGTTGGGCAGCACCGCCACGTGGCTGCGGACGTCGTACGACCACAGCTTCGACGAGTTGTCGATACACGACATCCGCTTCGAGCTGAGCCCTGGCACCTTCACCGATCAGGGCCAGCTGCGCGAGGCGGTCGAATCGGCTTCGCAGGGTGTGGCGCTGTCGGTCGCCGAACGCTTGGTCGTCGACAGCCAGGTCGACACGGCCGGGGCTACCTCCGACGGGGGAACCCTCGTGGTGGCCAGGCTGGTGGGGATGGACCTGACGGGGTCGGTGGGGGTCGACGAGCTGTGGCTGCGAGATGGCTCGGCGGCTGCGGGGGCCGTGGTCGAGGCCAAATTCGCCGACGCGGCCGGCATCGATGCGACCGGCACTTTGTTGGCCGCCGGCGGAGCCAGCATCGAGTACTCGGGCACCGGCCTGATCCCGGAAGACTTCTACTACGAGGGTCCGCCCGGAAGCTTGTTGTCGTTGGGCGAGCTCGCCCCGGTGTACGTCGAGCTGGGTGCCCTGCAGCGAATGGTCGATCGGCCGGGGCAGGTGAACGATGTCGTCGTTCACGTTGGCGCCGGCGAGGCAGCGAGCCCGGGCGATGTGACCGCCCTGGCAGACCGGATCGCCTCGGCCCTCGACGAAAGGGGTCTCGGCTACACGCGAACGGTCGGCGACGACGAGTACGCGGTGAGGATCCTCTACGACGACATCGAATCGGATCAGAAGGTCTTCACCATGGTGTCGGCGTTGATCCTGGGGGCTGCGGCGCTGGCAGCGTTCAACCTGATCAACCGGATCGTCGAGTCGCAGCGGCGTGAGATCGGAATCGGCATGGCCCTGGGTGTCGATCGCAGGCGCCTGGCCGTGCGCCCGATGGCAGTCGGGGCCGAGGTCGCACTGGTGGGCGTGGTGGGAGGTGTGGGGGTGGGGTATGCCATCGGGTCGGCAATGAGAGGTGTGTTCGATTCGTTCTTGCCGCTGCCCGTCTACCTGACGCC
>JAGQSP010000097.1 GCA_020439485.1 Acidimicrobiales bacterium
GCTGGAGAAGGTCCCAAGGGTTGGGCTGTTCGCCCATTAAAGTGGCACGCGAGCTTGGTTCAGAACGTCGTGAGACAGTTCGGTCCCTATCCTCCGCAGCCGTAGGAACATTGACGAAGGCTGTCCCTAGTACGAGAGGACCGGGATGGACGCAGCTCTCGTGTGCCAGTTGTTCCGCCAGGAGCATGGCTGGTTAGCGACCTGCGGAAGGGATAACCGCTGAAGGCATCTAAGCGGGAAACCCGTTCGAAGATAAGTTCTCCCACCGGGTTAACCGGGTAAGGCCTGTGGTAGACCACCACGTTGATAGGCCGGATGTGTAAGTGCAGCAATGTATTCAGCAGACCGGTACTAATCGGCCGAGGGCTTGGATTATTCGCTCGTGCTCGCTATGGAGTACTCGAGGACACCTCGAGACAAACAAGATCGCCGCCTCCGTTCGGAGGCAGCTACCGGTTTCCGGTGGTGATAGCGTCGAGGCCACACCCGTTCCCATTTCGAACACGGAAGTTAAGCTCGACAGCGCCGATGGTACTTGGGGGTAGACCCCCTGGGAGAGTAGGACGCCGCCGGATTTCTTTGTCAGATAGCCGCCCCTCGGGGCGGCTATCGGCGTTTTTGCCCTACGATCGTGGTCCCTATGTCTTCTCCGTCTTCTCCGCGCAACCCCAGGCGTGGCGGTCCACCTCGACGCCCGTCCGATCCTCCGAAGGGCAAGCCCGGCTGGGGGCGCGTCGCACGCAAGGGTGCCGACTCGGCCCGCAGGTACGAAGACCGTGGCAACCCGCAGCCCGAACGTCAAAGCGGCCGCCCTGACCCTCAGGACGAGTGGCGTCGGGTCGATGGTGCCGGCCGTGGTGGTGGTGGCGGCGCCGGTCGCAAGTCGTCGTCGAGTAACCGTAAGGTCAAGGTCGACCGCTCGTCGCTTGGTGCAGTACCTGCGGACCAACGCGAGCGCACCGCCAAACGCCTTGGCGAAGCGGCCTCTGCGTTCTCCGACGAACGGTTCGAGGATGCGCGCAAGCTGCTGGTTCCGATGGCCGAGCGCTATCCGGGCGTGCCCGACATCGAGGAGCTGTTGGGATTGACCCTCTACCGGCTGGGTCGCTGGAAGGAAGCAATCCGGTCCCTTGAAGGCCTTTACGCCATGACTGGATCCACCGAACAGCACCCGGTGTTGGCCGATGCCTATCGGGCTCTGGGTGACCATGAGCGTGTCGCCGAGTTGTGGGACGAGCTGCGTCACGATCATCCCGATGCCGCCGTGATCACCGAGGGCCGCATAGTGCGGGCCGGCTCGCTTGCCGACCAGGGCGATGTCGAAGCTGCGATTCGGCTGTTGGAGCAGGGGCCTGTTCGCACAAAGGTTCCCAAAGACCACCACCTGCGTCTGTGGTACGCCCTCGCCGATCTCTACGAGCGTGCCGGCGATTCGCAGCGCGCCAGCCGGGGTTTCAAGCGGGTCGCAGAAGTCGATCCGTCGTTCGCCGACGTGCGGTCACGGCTGGGTTGACCGCAACGTTGCAGCTCATTGTGTGTTAGTACAGTTGCGCAACGAACATATGTTCGATACAATCACATCGTGTCCAAGGAACAGGTCCCTGGTGAGCTGATCGATGTCGACTGTGCGCTGTCGAAGGCGCTCGCCGTCGACTTCACGCTCCTAGACCCCGCTGCACTCAGAGACGCCGTGGCGCGTGTATCGGCTTTGCGCAATCGTATAGATGCGCTCGATGCAGCGGTCCTGGCCGCTGCCGATCAGCCATTGGTGTTCGCCCAGGGTCGCTTTGGGGGATCTGCCACCCTTCGCTCATACATGAGGTCGACTTCCAACGCACATGGCGGCGCTATCGCCGGCCGCACGCTGCGCGCTGATCGCCTGCGGCTGATGCCTTTGGTTCGCGATGCCTTCGAACGTGGCGACATCACGGCGGACCATGTGAAGGTCTTGGGTGAGCTGACGGGTTCACAGTTTTTCGAGGCTTTCATCGATGCCGAAGATCTGTTGGTCGAGTGGGCGATCACCATGTCCTGGACCGACTTTCACACTGCTATCCAAGCCTGGAAGCGCGCAGCCGACGACCGCGAACCCGATCTCAAGGATGAGAAGGACCGCGCGGCGCGTTCCGTCAGCCTCGTTCGGGCCTGGAAAGACCGCGGAGACCTTGCCGGAACCCTCACTCCCGAGGCCCGGGTCATTATCCGGGGCGAGCTCGCGCGAATCACGCAGCAGCTGCTCCAACACGACCGCTCCGAGGCTCGCAAAAGGCTCGGCAGAGACGACATCAGCAGTCATGATCTTGCGCGAAGCGCCAGGCAGCGTATGCACGACGCGCTTGTCATCATGGCTCGTAGGTCCAACGGAGCCCAGATGGGTGCCGACATGTCCGCACCCATCGTCCACGTGCGCGCCACGGCCGAGGCCGTCGAGGCAGCACTGCAGAAGGCGCACGGCATCGAGCCCGACTCCGTGCCTGCTGACCGCCTCGAGTGCGAGTTCGACGATGGTACGCCCATGACCTACGACCAGCTGGTCCGGTACGTCGTCGCCGGCGCCATCCACACCGTTGTTCTGTCGCAAGATGGGGCAGTGCTCAGATACGGCACCGGCCGACGGTTCTTCAGCCGTCACCAGAAGCTCGCCATGCAGTACCGCGACCGCTTCTGCTCTTGCGGGTGTGGCTTGTTGGCCCGCCAGGTCGACGCCGACCATCACCTGCCGTTCGAAGACGGCGGACCAACCGACCTCGAAAACGCGGTGCCGCGTTGCCGCACCACACACGCTCGCAAGACGGCAATCGAGAATCACGCCCGATCGGCGTCCAGGCGGCGAAAACAGGCCGAAGTTCGCGCCGACCGGATAGCGCAGAGCCGAAGTCCGATACACGGCTTGCCGCTGCCCTCGGTGTTCGGCCTTAGAGCCAACGACGAAGACGACGGTGTCACACCGTCCTGACAGAATTGCCCCGACTTCCCCCACACATGCTCGGGCGCCTCAGGCGCGCCACACAAGAGAAGCCAACAGTGGAGGAAGAAATGTCAAACGACGTCGATGTCGACGTATCCGTGGTGGTCGGGGTTCTGTCGTCCGACCCCGCCTGCAAGACGCTGCCCAGCGGCACGTGTATCTGCAATCTCGAAGTCACGGTGCGCACCGAAGGGGTCGCCACGAGATCGGTGCCGGTGGCCAAGTTCGATCCGCCTCGCAGCGTGGTGTCGCTGTCGAAGGGCGACCGGGTCGTGGTGGCAGGCGAGGTGGTTCGGCGGTTCTTTCGAGCCGGTGGCACCACGGTCAGTCGAACCGAAGTGGTCGCATCCGTGATCAGGCGCGATACGCCGGCCGCGCGCCGTGACATCGTCAAGTGGCTCAAAACGGCCACCGCCGAGCTGGTCGAGTGAACCAGCTCGGCGGTGGTGCCGAAGTGTTGATGTCCGGATGTGCCAGCGCTACTCGACGGTCCAGGTGCCGAGGCTGCGCAGCAGCTGGTCGATGTCGCCTGGGCCCTTGCGGGCGTTGGCGGCGGCAAGCTGATCGGCAACCGAAGACGTGTACTCGGGGCGTTCGACGCTGCGGAACACGCCGAACGGGGTAGGCGAGTGGTCGTCGGTGTTCAGCCTGGCAAGGGCAAAGGCCAGAGACGGGAACGGACTGTGCATGTTGTGCACCAAGATCCGGTCGATGCCCACATCGGACACCTCGGCCAGGCGCAACACGCCGTCGTCGCCCATCGTCACGCCGCGCTGCTTGTCGGCACCGAACAGGATCGGCTCTCCGTGAACCAGGTTGATCATCATGTCGTCGCGGTTCGACCGCTTGGTGATGTCGTTGAACTGGCCATCGTTGAACACGTTGCAGTTCTGGTAGATCTCGACGAACGAGGCGCCGCGGTGCTCGTGGGCGGCGCGGAACGTCTCCATCATGTGCTGGCGGTCGAGGTCGTGGGTGCGGGCCACGAAGCTGGCCTCTGCGCCCAAAGCCACCGACAGCGGGTTGAACGGCGGGTCGATCGAGCCCAGCGGGCTCGACTTGGTGACCTTGCCAACTTCCGACGTCGGCGAGAACTGACCCTTGGTGAGGCCATAGATCCTGTTGTTGAACAGCAGGATGTTCAGGTTGACGTTGCGTCGCAGGGCATGGATCAGGTGGTTGCCGCCGATCGACAGGCCGTCACCGTCGCCGGTGATGACCCACACGTTCAGGTCGGGCCTGGCCACAGCGAGACCGGTGGCGATCGCCGGGGCGCGGCCGTGGATCGAGTGCATGCCGTAGGTGTTCATGT
>JAGQSP010000098.1 GCA_020439485.1 Acidimicrobiales bacterium
GCCTCGAAGAGGCTCGCTATGGCGCTTGTGGTGTGAACCCCCACCAGCCGACCCGTCTCTTGGCCGTCGTTCAGCGCGATCAGCACCGGCACCGACTTCAGCCCGAATCGGTCGACCAGGTCGGGCGATTCGTCTACGCGCACCCGAACCAGCCTGGCCGCGTGGTCACGTTCTACCTCGGCCACAAGGGGTTCGATGGCCTTGCAGTTGTTGCACCACGGCGCCCAGGCCGACACGACCACAGGGCCGTCGTCGAGCTGGCCAGACGGTTCGCTCGACGTAGACATCAGGACTGGGAAGAGCCCTTGGCGGTGTTGATTCCCAGCATCGTGTACAGCGGGCAGAAACCTACGAGACCCGTGGCCAACGGAACGAGGCCCACGATTCCGAGGATCGTTCCGCCCGTGCCGCCGATAACGGCGAAGCCGACTATCGCCAGGACGATTCCCAGTACCACCCGAGCGATGCGATCTGCGCTGCCTTCATTGACCTTCATCTCAATCCTCCTCGATCGTCCTCGACGGGGTGTCGACGACTCGATGTCCAATAGACGATCCGACGATGCCCAGCGATACCCGATTTCTCAGATTTTTTCGTCGTACCCGGCCAGCGAACGAAGCTGGCCCCCAGAAACACGGCATGGCAGCCACTCGCGCATCACCTCGGCGCCCAGAGCTTCGTAGAAGCGGATCGATGGCTCGTTCCAGTCGAGCACCTGCCACTCGAGTCGGCCGTAGTCGCGCTCGACGGTGATCTCGGCCAATGCCGACAGCAAGGCCTTGCCTGCGCCGGTGCCTCGATGTTCGGGCAGGACGAACAGGTCCTCGAGGTATATCCCGGGCCTGCCCTTCCAGGTCGAGTAGCTCGGGTAGAACAGCGCAAACCCGATGGGCGTCGAGCGGGCCTCGGTGCCGAACTCGGCGATGAGGCACTCGAATGGAGGTCTGGGCGACTCGAGTTGTGTCCTCAGGCTCGCCGGTGTGGCTTCGACGGCGTCTGGTTCGCGTTCGTACACGGCCAGGCCGACGATGAACTGGTGAATCACCTCGGCATCAGCGGGACCTGCGGGCCTGATCATCAGACGGTCGGCCGAAGGCCCGGCGGCCAGCTCCACGATCGACTGGCAAACCTGCTCGACGGACCGGCCGGTCGTTTCGATCTGGATGAAGCGCCGATAGTGAGGGCCCCTTTCGGTCAGCAGTTGAGCGATGCGGGCTTCGTAATCGGTCCCCGAGAGAAGTGGCCTGGTGGAGCCGTCGGCTGCGACCCTGGCCGCGACGGCGTCTGGCGAAGCGCTCAGGCAATAGATCCGCGATGTCGGAGCCAAGGCCGCAACGTTCAGCGGGTCGAGCATCAGGCGACCTCCGGTGGCCACCACCAGCCGCGATCGCTTGGCCAGTTCGGATGCAACCTGTTGCTCGATCTTGCGAAATGTGGCTTCGCCGCGCTGCTCGAAGATGTCGGTGATGGGCCCGTGGAGGGCTTCGATCATCTGGTCGGTATCGACGAAGTCGTATCCCAGTCGTTCGGCGACCAGGCGTCCCACCGTGGATTTGCCCGTGCCCATGAAGCCGGTGAGGACGATCTTGTCTGGTGTCATCAGCTCTACCGGGCGCACGAACTCTGTCACCACATACCTCTCTTGAACTGACGGCGAATCTAGCGGGTCCCCGAGCCGCCACTTGGCGCCGGCGCCCTCGATCGGCGAGGCTGGCGTCGCATTGCTAGAGCGGAAGAGGACGCACAATGGCGCCAAACCAGCTGGTCATTCGAGCCGACGCGGACGGGGTGGCGACGCTCACCCTCAATCGGCCCGACAAGCTCAACGCGCTGACGCCGGACTCGTTCGTCGAGTTGCGCGACCACCTGTCGGACATCGCAGGCGACCGAACGGTTGGTTGTGTGTTGCTCAAGGGCGCGGGCCGATCGTTTTGTGCCGGAAACGATCTCGATGCCATCGCCCGAGGCGAGCGAGGCCCATCGGCCAATTTCGAGTCGCTGACCGTCGAGGCCCTCGAGCACCTGCCCCAGCCGACCATCGCCATGATCCACGGGCATTGCTTCACGGGCGGTCTCGAACTGGCGTTGGGCTGCGACCTCTTGGTGGCGGCCGAATCGGCGCAGATCGCAGATACCCACGGGAAGTGGGGCCTGGTGCCCGTGTGGGGAATGACCGTGCGACTTCCCGAGCGTGTTGGCATCAGCGCAGCAAAACGTTTGATGTTCACCGGCCGGCGTGTCGACGGGCGTGAGGCATTGGCCATGGGCCTCGTCGACTTCTGTGTCCCCGACGACGAGATCGAGCGGTTCACAGCCGAACTGGCCGGCGAGATCACGGCCAACTCGTGGGGCACCAACCGCATCGTCAAACAGTTGATCTCGGACCGTCAACAGCGAACCCGCACCGATGCGCTGGGTCACGAGCGCGTGCGGCCCTATGGGATGCCAGAAGACCGAGAAGAGCGCATGCGTCGAGGCTAGGGCCGCGGTGCAGACCGGCCGGCGGTGCGCAGTCTTGGGTGAACCCGCCACACCGAGCGGGCCAAGGCCATGCCGATGACGACCATCGCGACCATCACTGCGGCGGTCGTCAGGTACACAACCGCCCGACCGGCGGATTGATACAAGCCTCCGGCCACGGCGGCCATGGCCCCAGCGGCCAGCGCCTGTGCCGCGCCCAGCACGCCCTGGGCGCCCGCCTGCCGTTCCGGCGGCACCGTCAGGGCCACCGCGACCCCGCTGGTGGCAATGGTTATGCCGTCGGTCACCGCATGCACCATCGCGAACGTGAAGATCCAACCGCCCGACGGCAACAGTCCGTACGAACCCATGAACCCGGCGGCGAACAGCAGGCCGGCGGCGCCCAGCCGGAAAGGTCCCAGCTCCTGGGCCAGCCGGCCCCCGGTGGGTCCGAGGACGATGAGGGGAATGGCAAACAGCGAGATTCCCAGGTTGGCCATCCAGTCAGCGGTTCCGAGGTCGCTGTGTACGACATCCCACAAGGCGTCGAATGTTCCGATCATCAAGAACGCCGTGGCCCCCAGTACGACTGCCCCAGCGAAGGGTTTGATGGCCAGCAGGTCGAGCGCGAGCCGGTTGCCGGTGGGTTCGGCCACCTCGTCGACCTTGGCGCCGAACGTCAGTGCCACCACCGCCACCGAGGCCGCGGCGATTGCGATGAACGGAGCGGCCAGCCCGAAGGGTCCGACCAGCACCGCCGACACTGCGGGGCCCAGGGCGAAGCCGAACACGTCGGCCGATAGCAACCGACCCAGATTCCTGCCGAGGTTCGCCGGGTCGGCCAGCACGACGATGCGCCTGACAGCAGGGTTCGCTGCGCCGATCGCCAATCCCGATACCACGCGTCCGGCCAGGATGGTCGTCAGATCTTGACCGAATCCCATCATCAGGAGGCCCACTGCATTGAGTGCGACACCGGCTAGCACCAGGGTGCGGGCATGACCTCGGTCGCCGATGGGGGCGATGGTCATCTGCGAGACGAATCCGGCCAGGAAGCCGATGCCGATTATCCAGCCGATGGCGCTCTCGGAGATTCCATAGTTGTCGCGATAGTCGGCGACCACCGTGAACAAGACGCCATACCCAGCCGATAGGCAAGCCGACAGGGCACTGAAGCTGAACAGAAGTCGGTTGCCTACGGCGGGCTCGGTCACCAGGTGAGGCTAGGTGACCTCGGCGTTGCCGTCGGCCGATTTTTTCGCGGGACGAGTCGTGGCTACCATCGTCTGCGATGGACGCGACCACACAGCTGGCCCTTTTGGCCAGAATCGATGCTCATCGCAAGGCTGGTCGCGGCACCGACACCGCCGATGCCGTCATGAGGGTGCCGGTCGATCACTACACGTCTGCGGTGCGCCTCGACCTCGAGAAGAAGGTGCTGCACTCGTCACCTGCCCTGGTCGGGTTGTCTGGTCTGGTGCCCGAGCCAGGTTCTTATGCCACGGTCGACATCGGGGATCGTTCTGTAGTGGTCACGCGCGATCGCCGTGGCGACGTGCACGCTCTGGCGAATGTATGTCGCCATCGCGGGGCCGAGGTCGCCCATGGTTGCGGCACCGCTCAGCGGCTGAGCTGCCCCTACCACGGTTGGGTGTACGACCTCGACGGCTCGGGAATCTCGCGCCGTCGCGACGAATATTTCGACGGCGATGTCGAGTCGCTGGTCAAGCTGGCCTCGGTCGAGTCCGACGGGCTGATCTGGGTCAACCCCGAACCGGGTGGCGCGATAGGAGCCGACCCTTCGCACGGCGCCGGCGTCGAACTGGCGCCATTCGGGCTCGAACGTTTCCAGCTGTTCGCGTCGACCAGCTTCACCCGGCCGCTCAACTGGAAGCTCGCTGTCGACACCTTCTGCGAGGCCTACCACCTCTCGAGCCTGCACAAGGCGACGCTTGCTCCGATGATCCACGACGACTTCGCGTTGTTCGATCCGTTTGGGTCACACGGGCGGATGATCGCCGTCAGACGATCGATAAGCGACCTCGACGGTCTCGACGACGCCGAGCGCTCGTTGATACCTCACGCGACGATTCTCTATTTCCTGGTGCCGAACACGGTCCTGATCTATCAACAGGACCACGTGCAGCTCTACCAGAGCCGACCGGGCAAGATCCCAGACGAGGCTCACCTCAGCGTCAACCTCTATGTGCCGCCGGATTCGGGGCGCTCAGATTCTCACTGGCAGAGAAACTTCGACCTGCTCGTCAGCGTCACCGACAGCGAAGACTTCGCCGCCGCGGCTGGTATTCAGCGCGGGTCGCACAGCGGTGCCCAACAAGAGTTCGTGTTCGGTCGCAACGAGCCTGCTTTGCAGCACTACCACCGATCGATAGACGCCCTCGTCAGCTCGGCTTGACGGCCACGACCTGTACGACCGCACCGTCGCCGGTGTGACCGGCACCCTCCACGACGGGCCGAACCAGCTCGACACCGTGCACGATGTCGAGCCCTTCGAGTTCGTCGATCAGGCCCTGCAGGGTCATGGTCATCTCTGCCACCGGCGGGCCGCCCGTGCCACGCCCGATCTGGTCGGGCGTATAGGCCTCGAGCACCAGCGTGCCGCCAGGGCGCAAGGCATGGGTGACGCGTCTGTGCACGTCGCGTCGGATAGTTGGCGGGGTGTGGGCGAAGATCGACACGACGAGGTCCCAGCGGGCTTCACCGAGGTCGAAGGCCGCCAGATCGGCTACGTGGGTGCTCAAGGTGACGCCGCGTTGATCGGCCAGGGCTGCGGCCTTCGCCATCGCGACCGTGCTGAGGTCGACCGAGGTCACCGCGTGGCCCAGTTCGGCCAGATACACGCCATTGCGTCCCTCGCCGTCGGCCAGGCACAGCGCCGAGCCCGGCCTCAACGAATCCGCCTGTTGGCGCAGGAAGTCGTTGGGTGCGGTCCCGTAGACGTACTCGTCGACCGAATATCGCTGGTCCCACATCGTTCGTCAACCGCCGACCAGTTGTTGGCCCGCACCGGCCCAGGAAACGATTCCGCCGTCGACATCGGCAACGTCTTCGAAACCGAGTTCGGACATGATCGATCTGGTCTGGCCGCTGCGATTACCCGATCGGCAATAGATGAGGTACGGGGTGTCGCGATCGAGTTCGCCCAGCCGGTCGACGAAGTCAGAAGCGTAGAAGTCCAACTGGACAGCGCCCTCAACGTGGCCCTCGGCGAACTCCTCGGCCGTGCGGACGTCCAGAATCACCAGCCCTTCGGGTGGCGACGAAACGATGCCCGATGCTTCGTCCGGGCTCACGACACGTATCGAGGCCTGCGTCGTCGCCGAGCCGTCCTGGCCGATCTGGGCCGCTGTTGCGTCGCCGTCGCCCGCATCGGACGAACAGGCCGCGAGGATCAGCAAGGGCGCCACGGCGATGGCTGCGATTCGGCCTCGCCCAAGCGGTTGGCGGGTTCTTGTGGTGGTGTTGCGAGACGTCTTGCTCATGGTGGGGCAGTGTACAGCTATTGTCCTTCAGTACGAATGTACGTATATTTGCTCTTATGAATCGATTGAGCCGCATCGTTCCGGCCGCAGGATGGTTGTCCTCGTATCAGCGCGCCGACCTGCGTTCGGACCTGTCGGCGGGTGTGACCGTTGGTGCGATGCTGGTTCCCCAGGCCATGGCCTATGCGCTGTTGGCGGGCCTGCCGCCCGAGGTCGGGCTGTACGCGGCGACCATTCCGGTGATCGTCTATGCGCTGTTCGGCACCTCTCGGCAGCTTGCCGTGGGCCCCGTCGCAATCGTGTCGTTGTTGACCGCGTCGGCGTTGGCGCCCTTGGTCGAGGAGGGCACCTCGGGCTACGTGGCTGCGGCCTCGCTCCTGGCCTTGATGGTGGGTCTGATTCACATCGTGTTGGGTGTGGGGCGTCTGGGCTATGTGGTCAACTTCTTGTCGCACTCGGTCTTGGTCGGCTTCACTGCGGCGGCGGCCATCATCATCGGGTTCTCGCAGGCCAAACACATCCTTGGTATCTCGATCGACCGCACCGATCACTTCCACGAGACGGTTGGCGAGGTGGTGTCCAACGCTGGCAACACCAACAGCACCACGCTGGCCCTGGGCCTGGGTTCGATCCTGGTGTTGTGGGGAATCAAGCGTTACGCGAAGCGGATTCCGGGCGCCCTGGTGGTGGTCGTTGCATCGACTCTGGCGGTGCAAGTGTTCGACCTCCAGTCCAGAGGGGTGAAGGTCGTCGGCGACATTCCCGGCGGGCTTCCGGCCTTTGCGCTTCCCGAGTTCGAGGGATCGCTGATCGCCAACCTGTTTGTCACCGCGCTGGTCATAACCATGGTCGGGTTCATGGAGTCGATTGCCGTGGCGAAGGTCTACGCCAAGCGCAACCGCTATGAGGTCGAGCCCAACAGTGAACTGGTGGGGTTGGGTGCTGCGAACGTCGCGTCAGGGCTGTTCGGCGGCTACCCGGTCACCGGCGGCTTCTCGCGCACTGCTGTCAATGCCACAGCAGGAGCACGCACCCCGCTGGCGTCGCTGATCACTGCGGCGATTGTGCTGGCCACCATCGCCTTCTTCACGCCCCTTCTCGAATCTCTGCCACAAGCAGCCTTGGGTGCGATCATCGTGATGGCAGTGCTCGGCCTCATAGACGTCGGCGAGATGCGCCACATCGCGAAGGTGAAGCGCTCTGACCTCATCGGCTTGGGCGTGGCTTTTGTTGCCACGCTGGTGGTGGGCATCGAAATCGGAATCGGCGTGGCGGTGGTCGCCTCGATGCTCGTCGTATTCGCCCGCATGTCCATGCCTCACACCGCCGTGGTGGGGCATGTGGACGGCACCACCAGCTACCGGAACGTCGCCCGATTCCCCGAGGCCAAGACCATCGAGGGCATCGACATCGTGCGCGTCGACGCGGCGTTGTCGTTTGTGAACGCAACCCAGGTCAAGAAGCTGTTGTTGGGGCGTGCGGCTCAACTCGAGATCGCGCCGCGGGCCTTGGTGCTGGATGCTTCGGGCGTCAACGACATCGACGCGACCGGTGTCGAGATGTTGTCCGAGGTGCTCCAAGAGGTCCAGGCGATGGGCGTCGACATGCACCTGACCGATGTCAAGGGCCCGGTGCGCGATGTTCTTCATCGGGCCGGCGTGTGGTCGCGGCTCGGGGATCGTGTTCATACGTCGACGCACGACGCTGTTGCCGCTATCACCGTCGGTTCGGCGATGGGTGCCGACCAGAGGGTGCGGGGCATCGATGAGAGGGCGGCCCCGTGTGCCAATGCCCCCGAGGGGTCCGGCGATGATCGAACGCCACACGAATTGCAGGTCTGACGATGTCACGGGTCGGTGCGTCTCGTCGGCGGCCATCTAGCATCGGCGCCATGGTCAAAGTCAACAGCGCTGACGGTGTCTCGATCTTCTACGAAGAGTTCGGCGGAGGTGAGGGCCCCGCAGCAGTGCTGGTCCACGGCATCACCGAGAGCTCGGCCACCTGGGGGCCGATCACAGGCCTTCTTGCAGAGTCGCGCCGGGTGGTCACCCTCGACCTCAGAGGCCATGGGCAATCGGGCATGGCAGACCGGTACGACCTCGAGGCCATGGCGGGCGATGTCGCCGCCGTGTGTGCAGACGCTGGGCTGGAGGCTCCCCACCTGGTCGGCCACTCGCTCGGCGGGGCGGTCGTCAGCGCGGTTGCCTCGGTGATGCCGGTCTCGTCGGTCGTGA
This sequence comes from Acidimicrobiales bacterium, assembly GCA_020439485.1. GTDB lineage: Bacteria > Actinomycetota > Acidimicrobiia > Acidimicrobiales > Poriferisodalaceae > JAAETH01. Next base: position 8,198 of record JAGQSP010000098.1, read on the forward strand.
ACGTCGACCAGATGTTGAGCCTTGGATCGTTCAAAGACCAGCTGATGCCGGTCGAGCCCATGCTGCGCGACCCCGCAACCTTCCCGGCAGTCATCGAGGCCCTGTTCGCCCAGTTGGCCGGCGACGCCATCGACCCCGACGTGATGGCCGCAGTCAACTCAGCCCGGCGTCCGGTGCAAGAAGTGGTGCTGGGCGTCTGGGAGCTCATCTTCACCATGTCGGCCTCCGAGATCGACGCCGTCGTTGAGGGTGCTCTGGCCGGATTCGCCGGCCGCGATGTGCCCTACCTTTCCCTGTTCGGCGCAGACCCCGGCCCCGACTACGAGGGCTGGCTGAGGCGCTACATCGACGGTGCTGTCGTCGAGGTATGGCCCGACCTCGGCCACTACCCCCACCTCGTGTACCCCCACCGCTTTGTAGAACGCGTCGAGAGTTTCTGGTCCTGACAAGCGGCCTACCAAGTTCACATCCACCCGAATCACGAAGCAGGAGCAAAGGAAATGACCCAAGCAACCGAGATCAACATCGGAATCGAGCAAGACGACCGGCTCGAAATCGTCGAGGGGCTGTCACGCCTGCTGGCCGACACCTACACGCTGTACCTGAAGACCCACAACTATCACTGGAACGTCGTGGGCCCCATGTTCAACACCCTGCACCTGATGTTCGAACAGCAGTACAACGAGCTGGCGCTGGCGGTCGATCTGATCGCCGAACGTATTCGTGCGCTGGGCGCCCCGGCTCCCGGAACCTACGCGCAGTACGCCCGACTGTCGTCGATAGCCGAAGACGATGGGGTGCCGGCGGCCACCGACATGATCGCCAATCTGGTAGCAGGCCAAGAGGCCGTGGTGCGCACCGCTCGATCGGTCTTCCCGGTTGTCGAATCGGCCGGCGACGAGGTGACCGCTGATCTGTTGACGCAACGTATGCAGATCCACGAGAAGACCGCCTGGATGTTGCGAAGCATGCTGGCGTGACCCTCGCCCTGGGCGTCGACGGCTTCGGGGCGAAATGGGTTGTTGCGGCCGTCGACGGTGACCAGCTGGCCGATGTCTGGGTCGTCGAGCGGCTCGACGAGCTTCCCACTGCACAGATAGTCGGGGTCGACATGTTCGTGGCCCTGGGCCGATCTGGCCCCCGCCAGGTCGACCGGTGGTGCCGGCGCGAGGTCGGCAAGCTGTCGTCGTCTGTGTTCAATGCGCCGCCCCGCCGGATCGTCACCGATAGCTCACTGCACACCTACGACGAGGTCCGCGCGGCACTCGACCCGTCATGGCCAGGTATCTCGCGCCAGACATGGGGACTCATTCCCAAGATTCGTGAGGTCAGGGCACTGGCCTTGGCGCGGCCTGGGCGTGTGTTCGAATGTCATCCCGAGGTCTGCTTCGCCCGTTTGTCGGGCAGCGCGCTGTCGCATCGCAAGCGCACTTGGGCAGGGCAGCGCCGCCGTTTCGAGATCCTTGACGCTGCCGGAATCGACTTGAGCGCAGCCGAGTTGCCCGGGGTCGCCGACTGCCCTGTCGATGACGTACTCGACGCAATCGTGGTGGCCCATGTCGCTGCCGGTTACCTGTCGGGCAGGTCGGCCCTCTTGCCACGCGGTGCAGGTGCTCAGGTGCTGGCGCCGGCCTAGGTGCCCGTGGCCGTCGGGGCGAACTCGGCGCGTATCGCCTCGGAGTGTTGTCCGACAGCGGGCACTTGGGGGGCCGAACCGTGAGCCATGTCCACAAACCGCACGGGATGCGCGGGCAGTGCGGCCGCGATTCCTGAGCTGCTGATTACTTTGCGTCTGCGCAGGGCTGCGTGCGAGGAGAGGTCGTCGAGGTCGCTGACCGTGCCGAAGGCGATGGACGCAGACTGCAACCGGCTCTGAAACTCGTCGCGTGACAGGGAAGAGACGATCTCGCCCAGACGAGATTCCAGCTCGGCCCGGTTCTGGACGCGAACCAGATTCGAGTCAAAGCGGGGGTCGACCGCCATGTCGGGCGCCTCCAAGACCTCGTTACAGAGCCGAACCCACTCGCGCTCGTT
>JAGQSP010000748.1 GCA_020439485.1 Acidimicrobiales bacterium
CTGTCGATCGTGTCGTTCGTGGTGAAGGACCCGGCAGGGGGTCCGAGCTTCTTCTTGCACCACAACCTGGTGGTGGCGGTCCTGAACGACCTTTTCGGAATCCAGTCCAGGGGCGGGTGCTCGTGTGCGGGCCCTTACGGGCACCGTCTGCTGGGTATCGACCTCGATCGCTCGCACGAGTTCGAGCGCGAGATCACCCGGGGCTGTGAAGGAATCAAGCCCGGCTGGGTCAGGGTCAACTTCAACTACTTCATCGACGAGATGACCTTCGACTACATAGTCAGCGCGGTCGAGCTGATCGCCGACCGGGGCGCGGCCTTGTTGCCCCAATACCGCTTCGAGCCCGACAGCGGGTTGTGGACCCACCGCAGTGGGCGGGGCGCTCCGCCGCGGTCGTTGCTGGACATCGACTATTCGTCGGGACAGATGCAATACCAAGAGCACGCGCCCGGGTTCGAGACCTCAGACCTGCGCGACTACCTGGACGAGGCGGCGCGCATCCTCGATGCAGCCGTCGACGACGTCGCAGGCGCCGAACGCCCCGCCACCAACGCCGACTTCGAGCACCTTCGCTGGTTCCGATATCCCGACGAAGGCGGCTCGGGCGCTGCCGGCCGCCATTAGAACGCACAGGAACTGCACCGTGCCCGACAGCCCGACGATCACCCTCGGCGACATCACCGCTGCTCAGGCCCGCATAGCGGGCACGGTCGACCGAACCCCGCTGGTGAGGGCAACTTCGCTCGGCCAGGCCATCGGCTGTGAACTGTGGCTCAAGTGCGAAAACCTGCAGGTTGCTCGGGCGTTCAAGGCCCGAGGGGCACACAACGCCGTATTCGCCCTCGACGACGCCGCTGCTGCCAATGGTGTGGCCACCCATTCGTCGGGTAACCACGGCGCAGCGTTGGCACTGGCCGCCTCCAGGCGCTCCATTCCCGCCCACATCGTCGTTCCTGCCGATGCCAACCCGACGAAACGAGCGTTGATCGAGAGTTTCGGTGCACACATCGTCTTGTGCGAGCCGACCCTGGAGGCGCGCGAGTCTCGTCTGGCCGAGGTCGTTGCCGATACGGGAGCCCGCTTTGTTCACCCCTACGAGGATCCGCTTGTGATGGCAGGGCAGGGCACTGTCGGTTTGGAGATACTCGAGGAGCTGTCACCCGACGTCGTCGTAGTGCCGTTGGGCGGGGGTGGGTTGCTGGCGGGCATCGCCGTGGCATGCGACGCGCTGGCGCCTTCGACACAGGTGCTGGGCGCCGAGCCGGCGGGGGCCGCAGATGGTCTGGCCGGATTCACCAGCGGTCAGCGGGTCGCATCTCACACTCCACACACCGTCGCCGACGGGTTGCGTACCACGGTTGGCCGACCCAACTTCGAGCTGATCCGAGGGCTCGTCGACGGCATCCTGGTAGCCGACGACGACGAGATACTGGCCGCCGTGGCCGGGCTAGAGGCAGCTACGGGCGGACCCGTAGAGCCTTCCGGGGCTGTGGCTGTGGCCGCTATTGCACGCTCGCCCGAGCGCTTTGCGGGCCGAACCGTGGTGGCGGTGATAACGGGCGGCAACGTCGCCGGCTAGGGCGCCAGCGCCAGAACAGACCGTGGCGCCGGGGTGTGGAGGGTGAGGCCTATATGGTCATCGGTGCGCGAGGGGCCGCCACGGCAACCCGGTTGCGGCCCGAACGTTTGGCCAGATACACCGCAGCGTCGGCGCCGGCGATGACCGATGCGGCCGACAC
>JAGQSP010000749.1 GCA_020439485.1 Acidimicrobiales bacterium
AGTTCGATCCGGCAGGCGGCGCCGCAATGCTGCAGGAGTACATCGACGACCCGGCTCGTACCGACGGCAAGGCCCCCGGCGACCCGATCGACGTCGAGCTGTCGTGCCCGCCCGACCCAACCCTGATCGCCGCCATGCAGGTGCTCGAGCAGGTGTGGACCGCATCGGGTCTCGTCAACGTCACACTGACGCAGTTCGACCAGGCAACCCACATCAACAATGCCCTCGGCCGTGACAACGGCTTCGTCGGACTGCACCACGCCCACTGCTGGCGCTGGGGCACCGACGACGACCCGTCGCTGCCGCTGAACTCCGAGTTCGCAGCACCCACACCTGAGATCGCAGCTGCGGCCTCAGAGGCGCTGGGCGTGGCGGTTCCGTTCTCGCCGACGGCATTGTCCAACTACTGGGATCCCGAGATGTTCGGCTGGCTCGCCGCTGCGGTCCAGACCGACGACTTCGAGGCACGCAAGGGCTTGTACGAGCAGGTGATGATCCGCCTGGCCGAGCAGGCTCCGGTCTGGTACTCGGGCCACACGGCCACTCTCATCGCCACCACCGATGACATGGTCGGCCTCAACGGCTGGACCACCCCAGACGGTCAGCTCGGCGCCGGCTTCCCCGCCGCCGAAGGCCGCTGGCACCGGGTCCGCTTCGTCGGCTGATCCATAGCTAGTTAGCTGGTCACAGGGGTAGTGCGCCCGTCGCAGGGCGGGCGCACTACCCGGTGCCATCGTTGTTCGCCCCGAATCGTCAAACCGATCCGCCCGTCAACTGAGGAACCAGATGCTGAAGCTCATCCTCGTTCGCATTGCACGAATGCTCGCCACGCTGTTGGCCGTGTCGGCGATCACCTTCTTCATGCTCAAGCTGTTGCCGGGCGACCCAATCAACCAGATCGTTCCGCTCGAAGAGATCGACAACCTCGAGCTCGTCGCCGCCAAAGAGAGGGAGTACAACCTCCACGGCAGCTCGATCGAGCAATATGGCCGCTGGCTCTGGGGAGCCGTCCAGGGAGACCTGGGCAAGGCCATCACCCAGCCCAAGCGCGTCAGCGAGATCATTGACGACCGCTGGACCATTACTGCCCAACTCGCGCTCGTATCGGTCTTCTTCTCGGTCTTGATCGCTCTACCGATCGGAATCTTCAGCGCCTACCGACAGGGGCGAGCCGAGGACAAAGCGCTGTCAGCGGCGCTACAGACCGGGCTATCGATTCCAAACTTCGTCATCGGCGTGTTCCTGATCCTGATCTTCGCCGAGAACCTCAAATGGTTGCCGGCAACGGGCTGGACCCGACTAAGCGATAGCGTCAGCGGGAACCTCAAGGGCGTGTTGCTCCCGGCTCTGGCCCTTTCATTGGCCAACATGGCTGTGTTTGCCCGCCTGATCCGCGCAGACATGATCTCGACGCTGCAGGAGAACTACATTCTCTCGGCCAAGGCCAAGGGCATGAGCGACCGGTTCATCTTGTTCCGCCATGCGCTCAGGCCGTCGTCGCTCAGCGTGGTCACCGTCATCGCCCTCAACCTCGGTGCCCTGCTGGGCGGCACCGTCGTTATCGAGCAGCTGTTCGCCATCGGCGGCCTGGGCCGCCAGCTCTACGACGCGATCTTGCGGCGTGACTACTTCGTGGTGCAAGGCATCACCGTGGTCATCGCCTCTGTCTATGTCGTGCTGAACACGTTCGTCGATTTCATCTACCTGGCCATCGATCCACGCATCCGCGGCAGGAGGCACTGACATGACCACCGTGCACGAGGACCCAGAACTCATCACGCCGCTCATCGTCGAAGAGGTCACCGGCGGTGCCGAGCCCACCGGGTTCTGGGCATTCTTCAAGTCGATGCCGCTCACGATCAAGATCGCCTCGATCTGGCTGACGATCGCACTGTTGGCCGCGGCCGGCGCCTGGATCGTGGAGATCTTCAACACCAAGCTGCCGGGGCTGACCGACCCCAACTACAACCACTTCATCTTCGAGGGCAAGCCCGCCAACCAGGGCCCAAGCGGGGAATTCTGGCTTGGCACCGACAAGCTTGCCCGAGACAACTTCTCGCGGTTGGTCTATGGCACCAGGGTCTCGGTGACCGTTGCCATGACCGCCGTAGCCTTCGGCGTCATCTTCGGTGGTTTCCTGGGATCGCTGGTGGGCATGGTGCGCGGATTCACCGAGACGTCCGTGATGGCCATCATCGACGTCATCCTCGGCTTCCCGCCACTGATCCTGCTGCTGGTGATGGTGTCGATCTTCGAGACCCGCAGCCTGATGATCATCTCGGTGGTGATCGGCCTGTTGTCGATTGCCCCCTACACACGTGTAGCCCGGGCCAACGCACTATCGGCGGCCAACCGCGAGTACGTCATGGCGGCCAGAGCAATCGGCGCCAAACCGCTGCGCATCTTGTTCCGCGAGATCATCCCCAACGTGTTGCCCGCATTGGTGGCCTATGCCTTCGTCGCCGCTGCGGTCATCATGGTGGTCGAGGGCAGCCTCGCCTTCCTGGGCCTCAGCGTGCAGCCGCCAGACCCCACCTGGGGCGCCATGATCTTCGAGGCCCGCGGCGACATGCGCCAGAACATTTGGCCCCTCGTGTACCCGTCGGTCACGATGGTGCTCACCGTTCTGTCGTTGAACATCGTCGGCGACTGGCTGTTCGC
>JAGQSP010000750.1 GCA_020439485.1 Acidimicrobiales bacterium
TTTTTCATGGGCGACACCTGGGACAACGACATGCCGCGGGGAGGCGCCGGTGACCGCAGCCACAACGGGCTCGCGAACTCGGCCAGCACGTCGGGCATCGTCGAAGGATTCGCCGAGTGGTACTCGACAATGGTGCAGCGGCACATCCTGCGTGACCCCGATGCGCACATCTACACGTTCGGCGGTATCGACCTCGACCTCGAAGGCGACATCGACGTCTGGGCTCCCCGCCACCAGCACCACGCCGAGGAATTCGCCATCGCAGGGCTGCTGCTGGATCTGGAGGACGGCCCCGGCGACTACGCGACCGATCCGGTGAGACCGTCGGTGGGAGTTCGGTCGGTGACGGCGCTGGTCACGCAAAGCCATCGGGTTCAGCCCTACGAAGTGGTCGTCCGCAACGACGGTCGCACGGTCACCGACGATCTGCATGTGACGATGGTGCTTCTCGAAGATGGCGCGGAGGTGCGGCGGATTCCGGGATCGGTGGCCGTGCCCGAGTTGGATCCGGGCAGCGAAACCACGGCCCTCGTTGTGGTGCCGATAGCGCCGAATCTGTTCACGTGGGACGACGTGCGCATCGAGGTCACAGAGAAGGTGATGGTGCGTCCCGCGGCCGACGATGACCCCATAGACCTGACCCTCGAAGAGGTCTGGACGACGCTTCGAGACTTTCGGTCCCTGAACGTCCGTACCCACTTTGTGACCGACCTGTATGCGGCGTTTTCGGCAAAGGTCGGAAACGCCGACTCCAATGGCAACGGCAGGCCCGATGTCGATGATCTGTTCGTGGCGCACGGTTTGTACAGCGACGCTGACGGCGGCCACGTCTACAACCCCGGCGTCGATGTCATCGGCCGCACCGACACCCCTACGCAGTCGCCGCGGTTCTCGGCCCTTTACGACCTGCCCGGCGCGAAGTTGAGGATCGAAGGGCTTCCGGCGGGCACAAGGGTGGACATAGCAGTACTGCCCGGTGAGCCCCTCGACTATCTGGCCGACATTCGGAGCACGAAGACAGACGCCGATGGGTACGTGTGGCTGACAGCGCCGCCACCGTCGGTTGGCGGTCACACAACTGTGGTGGCCATCCTGCCCGATGGCAGCCAGGTCGTGGTGGGTGACTACACCGCCGCCGAGTTGTTCGCTCAGATAGAGCGGGCGGTGCCAGGCACCATCGATGTGTCTGACCGCGTCGGTGGTGGTGCTGAAGCAACCGGAACGGGATATCGCATGCTGGGCGCTGACGGGATGGTCTACTCGTTCGGATCAGCGACTGACCTGGGTAGTCCTGCCGCAGTGTTCGGCCCAGGCGAGCGAGCGGTCGCGATGGCGGCAACCCCCTCAGGCGAGGGGTACAGCATCCTCAGCGACACCAACACCGTGTACCGGTTTGGGGACGCCCCGACCCTTGGTGGCTCGTCGTCGGTCGAGTTGATGCCGGGCGAACGCCTCACGACCATCGCCATCTCGCCCAGTGGGGACGGCACCTGGATCTTCTCGAGCCACGGCCGAGTCCTGACGTTTGGCGACGCAGGCCACTTCGGCGATCTGCTGGCACTAGACCTGCAGGGCGAGATCATCGGTTCGGTGGTTACACCGAGCGGACTGGGGTACTACCTGATCGGCTCAGATGGTGGCGTATTCGCGTTCGGTGATGCATCGTTCCACGGCAGCATCCAGGGGATCGTCAATGACCTGGTGGGGCCCGGTCTCCCCGCCACCGAGTGGCTGGCCTGCCCTGTGGTCGGGTTGGTGCCCACATCGGACGGCGATGGCTACTGGCTGGTGGCTTGTGATGGAGGTGTGTTCTCGTTTGGGTCGGCGCCCTACCGGGGCTCGGTTCCCGAGGTACTGCCCGGGGTGCCACTGAACCGTCCGATCAACGGAATGGTTGCATACGGTGGCGGTTATCTGATGGTTGCCAGTGACGGCGGCGCGTTCAACTTCGGTGCGCCGTTCTTCGGCAGCCTGGGCGCCAACCCCCCGGCCGAGCCGGTCGTCGCGATATCGCCCTATTCGGGCTGAACGCGGTCAACGGGGCCGCGGGCTGCGCGAATTCGTCTTTCGAGCATGGCGGTTTCGGGGGATGGCTGGAGGTTGAGCTCGCCCAACATCGAGCGACACTGCGCCAGGGTTCGCAACGCACCTGGTGCGTCGCCCATCGCGTCCAGCGCAGCGGCAAGGCCACAGAAGGCGCGTTCGGACCATGGGTCGGCTTGGATACCTCGCCGTGCCGCATCAGCGGCCGCCTCGAACCGCCCACTGGCCACCAGCAGTTCGGCCAGGCGGATGGTGTGGCGAGCGCAGCGCCGACGAAACGACTCGCGATGGGGCTCCAGCTCGGTGTCGGTCGAGCCTGTGAGGTCGACCAGGTAGTCGCCGCGCCATGAGTTGACGATCTCCGACAGGTGAGCCACCGCGCTCTGGGCGTCACCGTTGGCGAGGGCACGGTCCGCCATGCTCTCGAGTTGGTCGAACCGCCACGAGTCGACGATCAGGTGTTCGCCTCCGGTCAGCTCGAGTGATGCGTCGCGCTGGCGTACGAAGAATGGTGCGTCACCCGGTGACCTCTCGGGCTCCAGGACTCCGTGCAGGTAGTGAAGGGTCAGCCTCAGGTTCCGCGCTGCTGCTTCGGCGTCGAGTTCGGGCCACAACACCGCGGCCAAGCGGTCGCGGCTGACACTCCGGTGATGCACGAGATGCATCAGCAGCTGGCGAACACGGTCGCGGCGCCAGTCGGCAGAGTCGGTGGAGCGATCGCCATGCATCAGGGTCAGCGGCCCCAGTACCGCTATCCGCAGCGGCTCGGCGGGCGGAATCGGAACACGTCGAACAAGCCTTGCCGCGGTCTTTGCGTGTGGCAGGCCGGAGTCTGCGATGGCGCGAAGTGTGTGGCGGGTGGGCCCCGGCCAGCGGTTGGACGCGTACTCCAGGAGCGCAGTCGACCGTTCGTCTTTTGCAGCGCCAGCGGCGCAAGCCAATTCGATGACAGGTGGCAGAGGAAGGGCCGCAAACACCTGGGGCGGGTTGTCGATGGGTGTGTCGGCCACCGAGTAGCCGCCGTCGTTGCGCAAGCGCGTAACGGCAAGCGCCAGACGCAGTTGCGGGCGGGCGGCGAAGCCTTCTGCGGTGTCGACCAGATGTACCGCGGTCTCGGCGTCGACCAGAAGGGGCACGCCCGGATGCCAAGCTATCGCTCGCCATTCGGCGCCGATGCGACCGGGTTCGGCCAGCAGCGCAGCAAGTGGTTCGGTGGTGCCTCGCTCCCCGTTTGTGGACAGGTCGAGGGTGGCAGCCAACACAGCTCTCGCCGATGCGAACCTCGGCAACTCGAACCCCGGACGGTGAGGTGCCGTCAAGTCGGCGAGGATCGCGTCGGCCTCGACTATCCGGCCCTGGTGCGCGGCGATGATTCCGCGCCATGCCTTCAGTTCCAGTTGCTCGCCGACGTTGTACCCACCACCGTCGAGCCATGGTGGCGAGTCGATGTCGACGTCGAGTTCGCCATCCAGGAACCGAACCAGCGATTCCGCAGCGGTTGACAGCAATGTCCCTCCCGCTCCGTCGCACCGCGCCGCCGCCAGCGCTGCCTGGCGTGCTGGTGCCAGCGCCAGGTTCGATCGACCGGTGTTCAGGTACGCGGCGGTTCGGTATAGGGGTACAAAAAACGCCAGCCGCGGCTCGAAATCGTCGACTGACAGGTCCTTCAGTACGTCCAGAACGAGGTCGCCTTCGCCGCCGGCGTCTGCTTGAGCTGCCCGGTTCAGGACCCCGACTGCACTCAGGCCGGGAGCCGCGTGCTCGTAGCGTCTGGCGACCTGTCCCAGTTGCGCCAGTCGTGATTGGTTGCATGTGAGCCAGACCGAGAATGTGGCCCTGATCGCAGATCCGAGATAGCGGGCGATATCGCCCGAAGCCTCGAATGCGTCGAGTGCGGCGTCCATCTCGTCGTCCAGCTGGGCTGACCATGGGCGGGTCTCGCGCAGGCGGATCGCCCTGAGGTAGCGCACCTCGGCCCGGTCTTGCAGAGACTCTGGAATGGCGGCCAGCCATCGTTCGATCCGGTCGATTCCAGGCGGGGTGTTCTGGTCGTTGATGGCGTCGTATAGCGCGGGCAGCCCAGACTGTTGGTCGCCTGCTGCCGCCAGCAGTTCCCAGGCGCGGCCAGGCTCACCCGTACCAAGCAACACCGCAGCGCCAGCTCGGCGTACGCGGTCAAGCTCGTCTGGGTTGGTGGTGGCCGAGAAGATGTCGCGCCACAGGTGATGAGGCCGCACGATGCCGCTCGGCTCGGCCGACACCAACGGCAGGCTCGCCAGGTCGAAGGGTGCGGCGTCGTCACCGGTGCCGAAACCAGCTTCGCTGGCCACTGCCTCGATCTGTGCTGGTACGGCCCCGTCGACCAGTGCTGCGATCATCAACTGTTGGCGGTTGGTGGGGCTGATGTGCGAGAGCACCTCCTCCAGCGCAAAATCGGTGACCTTTCTCAACCCGAATCTGTGGTGCAGAGTGAGCAGCGCCGCCCAGCCACCAAGGTCTGTCTCGGGGGCGCTGCGGTCTGCGCCTAGGTTGTCGGCCAGTTGTGCGCGCTCGCTGGGGCTGAACCGCAGGTCCTCTTCGGTCAGTTCTACAGCCCGATCGTGGGCCAAGAGACGCGCCAGCTTCAGCTCGAGTGACCTGCGCCCGGCCAGCACCAGGTGAGCGTTCGTCGGCAGGCTCTCCAGCAGTTGGGCGACGGCGATGGCGCCAGTCGAGTTCGGTTCGAGAGCCTGGGTGTCGTCGAGCAGAATGGCGATGTCGAGCGGAGCGTGTGTAGCCAGCATCTGCGCCACGTGCTCGACGGTTGCGTCGACAGAGCGCGGTTGGTGGTCGCCGCTCAGCAGTTGGGCCAGGGTCGACAGCAGGGTCGAGGCGTCGTTGTCGCGCGCTTCTAGGCTCAGCCAGATGTCTCGACCGCGCGGTGAGATCGAGTTCGACGACATTGCTTGGGCGAGCACCGTCGATTTCCCGAACCCCGCACCCGCAACGATAGATATGACGGCGCGATTCCATCGCTCGTCGAGGCGTTCGACGATGCGAGGGCGGGCCACGATGTGGGGCCCGAGCCGGGGCGCCGCAACCCGGGATTCAGGGTTCACCCCGGCGAGCCTAGGTCAGCCAGCCGATGGGTTGCCCGGTCACTGCTGTTGTTGTTGGGCTGCCAACTCGGTGGCGATCAGGTCGACGGCGATGGGCTGGTGTCGGCGACGAGGCCGTTCGGACAGCGAGCGATCGACCTGCTCCATGCGGCGCATTTCGACTGTGGCCTCGACCTCGGGGCTGGCGTCGCCCACATAGACCCCTCGCACGGGTGCCACGTCGTCGTAGTCGCGACCATGGCCCACAACGACGTGTCGTTCTCCGACGGGTTGATCGTTGGTGGGGTCCAAGGCCCACCAACCCTGCCCCGGGATGGCGGCTTCGACCCACGCGTGGGTCAGCACCTGCACGATGTGATCTTCGTCGGCCTCGAGGTCGGTTTC
>JAGQSP010000751.1 GCA_020439485.1 Acidimicrobiales bacterium
CAGAGGTTCGGCATCGATCCGCAGCCCGGTCTGTCGGCCGTGCTGGTGGGCGAGCACGGTCTGGGGTCGTGCCTCATCGAGATACCCATGTCTGGAACCACCGGTCGGCTGCGAGTGCTGCCCGCAGGGGCCACACCCGACGGGGTCACTCGCGTTCTCGACGGCGGCCGGACCGTCGAGGTGCTCAGGGCGCTCCAGGCCGACAGCGATCTGGTCATCATCGACACCACCCACCTCAACTCGATCGCAGACGCCCAGGTGCTGGCCGGGGTGGTCGACGCAGTTGTGGTGGTCGCCAGGCGCAAGGTCACCAAGCGTCGCCAGCTGGCCGTTGCGTTGACGGCGGTTTCGAAGTCGGGTGTGCCCGTCGTGTGGACGGTTCTGAACGGCTTTGCCGACCGAGATCGCTCGATTGGGTCGATTGCACCCAGGCGCGCCGCCGAGGTGGTGAAGATCGAAAAGATCGACCTGGACACGCTCGGGGTTTCGTGACCGCCACCGACTCTGCCGCCTGGCCATCAAAGGCTCCAGGCCGATCGCGTCCTGGTGGCACTGCACCAGATCGACAGGGCCATCTGTCTATGGCCACTCGCTCGGTGCGAGGAGCTGCCCTGCTGGGAGCGCGCCAGTTGGCCAGCATGGTCCTCAGCGCGATCTCGGCGATCGTGTTGGCCCGCTGGTTGGAGCCCTCCGACTACGGCATGTTCGCAACGCTCAACATGATCGTGTTCGGCGCGGCGACGATCTTGGGCGACCTCGGCCTGACCGTGGCCCTGGTGCGCCAACCCGTCGAGCCGCCGCCAGGCGAGTGGGCTGCCGCCAAACGACTGCTCGGCGCGGTGTCGGTGATCTCGGGAATCGCCGGAGCCGTAGCGGTGTCGATCGTGGCGCGCTCGGGTCGCCTAGAGCTGGCGCTGTGGATTGCAGCACTCGTGGTGGCGTTGGTGGCCCGGTTCTCCCGGGCCGTCCCTTCGGCGCGGCTGCAGCGGCGCGGCTCGTTCGCGGCGCTGGCCGTCATCGAGTCGGTCGAGTCGTTTCTCTACTTCGCCACGGTGCTGTGCCTCGCCAGAGCGGGCTTCGGCGCCGGGGCGCTGGCACTGGCAGTCGGGGTCAAGGAAGTGGTGGGTGCCGGCGCCCAGTGGTGGGCTGCTCGCGGCGGCGAACCAACCAGGGGAGTGTCGGCGCACTATCGCCGCCTGATTCGTGTTGGCGCGCCCGTTCAGGCTTCGGGCTTGGCCGTGGCGCTCACAGATGTGTTCCAGCCCCTGTTCATCGGGTCGGTTCTGGGCCTGGCCGCGCTTGGCCAGTCCACCTGGGCGTACAACCTCGTGCTGATGCCGATTCTTCTCGTCGGCGCCATGGACCGCGTGGTGCTGCCCGGTCTTGCTCGGGTGCAAGAAGACCGGACGCTGCTGGCGTTGCTGACAGCTCGCGCCGTGCGGATCAACGTCTTGGTCGTCTTTCCGGTGGTGTTGGCAGTGTTGGTGGCGCCCGGCGAGATGGTCAGCCTGGTCTTCTCCGACAAGTGGCTGCCCGGCGCCGACCTGCTGGTGCTGTTCGTTCCCGCCGTGGCAACGACCGCCGTCTCGGCCCCGCTGTTGCACGCGTTCAATGCGGCGGGCCGTACAAGGGTGGCCATGTGGCTGTCACTGACGTGGCTGGTCTCGACATGGACCCTCGGCGCCTGGGTGACCTCGACCTGGGGGTTGGTCGGCTTCGGGGCGTTCTATGTGGCATTGCAGCTCAGCTACGTGCCCTTGTGGATGCTCGCAGCCCGAGACTTGGGGGTGCGGGTCTGGAGCGAAACCTACGACGCCGTGGCGGCGCTGCTGCTGGGCGCGTCGGTCGGGTCGCTCGTCGGCGGCTGGCTGGGCACCGCGCTCGGCGACGAACAGGCCGATCGCTGGTTTGCCCTGGTGGGGGCCGTGGTGGCCGGCGAGTTGGTGTTCTGCTCGGTCGTGTGGCTGGTCGAGAACCAACGCACACGCGCCGACCTGACGTTCCTGCTGCGAAGCATCACCGGCGGACGCCGGTGGCCGCTGCGCCCGGCTCTCGATGATGGTCAACACTCGCGTGGCTGGCGGCTGTCCTATGTGCCCGCGCTGGACGGGTTGCGCGGGCTCGCGGTGCTGGCCGTCATGTTCCACCACGCCAACTTCCCGTTCTTGCAGGGCGGATTCCTGGGCGTCGACGTGTTCTTCGTGCTGTCTGGTTTCTTGATAACGGCGCTGTTGGTCGGCGAGTACGACCGCGTGGGCCGTATCGACCTGAAGCGCTTCTATGCGAGGCGCGCGCTTCGCCTGATGCCGGCTCTGGTGGTGATGGTGGCCTTGGTGTGCGCCGTGTTGTGGTTCTGGCCCAGCGGAACCCTGCGGTCGGATTCGTTGTCCTCGGCGGGATGGAGCTTGGCGTACCTCTCGAACTATCTCGCCGTGCTGGTCGACCGCGGTCTCGGAGTGTTCGGCCATACGTGGTCGTTGGCCATCGAGGAGCAGTTCTACCTGTTGTGGCCGCCGGTGTTGGTGTGGTTCTTGACCAGGGGGCGTGCTCGAGCCGCCATGTGGTCGTTGGCCATCGTCAGTGGCGCGGTGGCCTTGGTGCGCGCCATCACCTGGCTGGCAACCCACGATGTCGACCAGGTCTACTTTGCCTTCCACACCAGGGCGGACGCCCTGCTAGTCGGGTGCCTCACTGCCTTGATCACAACCCGCATCAGGCAAGACGCCCTGGCTCGCTGGGCCCATCGGTGGCGCCACGTGCCGCTGCTGGTGGGCGCCGGTTTGACCTCGATCGCCGCCTTCGCGTCGACCTCGTCTGGGTGGGTCTACGTGGCCGGGCTTCCCGTGGTGATCCTCGGCTGCGCCCTGGTGATCGCCCAACTCGCCTCCGATTCGGGCTCGGCGGTGACCCAGCTGCTTGGCCACAGGCTGCTCGTGTGGGTCGGTTCGCTGTCCTATGGGCTCTACCTGTGGCACGTGCCGGTGTTCGAGTTGGTGAAAGACGCAGCCCCACAGCTGGCATACCGATACCTGGTGTTGATCCAGTTCGCCCTCAGCTTGGCGGCCGCCGTGCTCAGCCACCGATGTGTCGAGCGATACTTCATGGCCGTGAAGTCGAGGCTGGTCCCCTCTGCCCAACAGCCGACACAACGCTCAGGGTGACTCCTGGTCGATGCAGTGCCTGCGTCGAACTCACACCGGGTGGTGGTCTGGTGACCTTGGGTCGCGCGAGATCTCGGCGGGTGTCACCGGCTTCTGGGGCTGGTAGACACTTTGTCGAAGGCAGGCGCAGAGCGCCACGACGGAAAGGACCATCATGGGTCTGTTCGACAAGGCCAAGGACATGGCTGAAGATGCTCGCGACAAGATCGGGGACGCCGCCGAGGCAGCCGTCGACAAGGTCGATGAGATGACCGGCGGCAAGGTGCCGGACGCGATCAAGGACGCAGTCGACAAGATCGACGGCGAAGAGGGCTGATCGCGCTAGCGCGCCGGGGGTGTGACGCCCCCAGCACCAAGGCCTGCAGCCCCAGCCAGCACGGCTGACGCCGGCAACTGCCGGGCGGGGGTCAGACCACAGCGCGTGCGACGTCTCTCGACCGAGCGGCGCGCCCAGGTGGGCGGATCGACCAACACCAGGTCGTCCATCTCAGTGGCCTTGAGCCTCATCGACCACCAAGCGAGATGGCGTCGGATGCGAGCTATCGCTCCGGCGCCTTTTCGCGCCGGAGAAGACCCGATGACAGGCCATACCGCGACCCCGTCGATGCCGGTGGCGGGCAGGTCTCGTTCGGTCAGGCCGAAGACCCCGACCGCCATCCCTGGACGTTCGCAAAGTTCAGGGTTCACAACACCTCCAATGGGGCGGGGTCTGATGTCAGCAGCCGCTCGTAGGCCTGGCCCACGACGTCCCAAGACCGTCTCTGTGCCCAGTCGGCGGCCCGCTTGGCCACCAGCTCGCGTTGTTGGTCGTCTCGTGCAACGCACAACATGGCTTCGGTCAGCCCGCCGACGTCTGGGGTCGTGAACACGGCAACCTCCAGCTCCTCCATCAGCCCAGAGCGCTCGCCTCGCGTGGTCACCGTGGCGATCCCGTGGTGTGCGAATGCCGAAAAGGCGCCATTGTTCTCGCCAACGCCGGTGTCGTATGGCAACACACCTGCGTCGCTGATGGCGATCAGCCGGGCCACCGCCTGGTCGTCCTCGACTCGCCCATGCCAGGTCACGGCTTCGCCCAGGCCGAGCTGCCTGGCTTTCGCCACCAGCTGCTGGTGATAGCCGTCGATCGTGGGATCGAACCTGCCGATCACCTGCAGACGAGCGTCTATCCCTGTGGTGCGCACGGCGGCCAGTGCCTCCAGCAGTTCAAGCACCCGATGCTCGCGCATCACGAAACCGAAGAAAGTGAACAGCACCGTCGAAGCCTCAATGCCGTATCGCGCTCGCAGCAGGCGCCGGTCGGAGACGACGGGTTTCACGATGTTGGAACCGCAAGCGACGATGTCTGGTGGAGTGCCGAAGCGACG
>JAGQSP010000752.1 GCA_020439485.1 Acidimicrobiales bacterium
GGACGCGAAAGAACCCCCGACCGCTAGGGCCGGGGGTTCTTTGCCGGGGGTTCACACGCTTCTCGCAAGCCAGGACTCTACCTGGCCGCTGTGACACTCACAGTCGAGGATCAGCGATCGGGGTCACCTTCGCCCGGCCAGAAGCGCCAGCCAACAGGGCTAGAGCGCCCATCACGACACCTTCGATCGTGCCCACGTCAAGATCGGGGATCAAGGTCGCGACGATCGCCAGGACAGCGACGATCAGGTTGCGTACCAGCACCGGCTCGCGGGCCAAGAACTGTCTCATGGTTGTTCTCCTTGTTCGTAGCGCCACGTCGGCAGCAGCGCCGTTTCGATCTCTTCGCGCAGGTCGGGCGGTATCGCACCGTTCAAAGTGGACAGAAGCCGACGTATCGGGTTCGCCAACCGTTCATGAGCGATCTTCAACTCGAACAGCTCCCGACGCAGATCGGCGACCTGGTCGGCGAGTTCCTCGCGGTTGGACCGGTAGATCTCGGTCGCTTCGGCGTTAGCGCGTCGCAGGTAGACGAACCCGATGAGCCCGAACCCTGCGAGTCCTGTGCCAGCGACCGCTTGGAACAGCAGATCGCTCATTGTTGTGCCGCTTTCGTCTGCGCCCAGACCGTTGTCTCGCCGAGATGCCACAGCCACGACACGAGCAGCAGCGCCAGCATTTTCGACGCGGTGGCGATCTGGTTGGTTTGGCCGCGCACGAACACGTTCTCGCCGTAGGCGGCCATTCGCAGACCGATCGACGCGAGCGCGAGCCCGAACCCGAGATACTGCACCCACGGTGCCCGCACTCGAGGGATCGACCAGACAAGCAGCGTCGCGTACGCGTATGCGGCCCAATGGTCGACCCATTCTGGGGTCAGTGACCAGTGTGTGGACGTGTAGGCGGATTGGAGGATCAGCCACAACGGGAACGTCCACATGACTGCGCGTGCTTCCCACCTGCGCACGATCACCGGAGAGTTCCTGGGCATCGGTCAGGCGACAGGGATGTAGAAGGTGCCGTCGTCGGCGTCGGTGAACAGCACCACCGCCCTCGCGAACGGGTCCCAGATTGCTCGAGTGACCGGGCTGGCGGGCCGGGTCACGCCGAACGCCTCATACAGCATGTCGGACAGGTTCTTCAACTGTGGGGCGCCGTTCTGGTGGACGATCTCGACCGGGTCGACACCGTTGTCGATGATCCGATATTGGGGGTATCGGCCCACGCCGCGGTATTCGCCGGTCGCTTCGACGGTCTTGTCGAACAGCGGGTCTGCTGGGTGCGGGCTGGTGAGCGACATGATTGTCTCCGTGGTGAGTGTCAGGGCGGCGTGTTCGGTCTGTTCGTAGTGGATGTGGTCTTTGTGTTGGTGGTATCGGGGGGAGATGGGCCGCCAGTACCAGCGTTCGGTGGGGCCTCCCCACACTTGGCCGTTCCACATGACCGACTGGATGCCCAACCGTTCGGCGTGGGTGGTGAGCCATTGGGTGAGCCGGTTGCCGTAGTCGAGTTCGTCGGGATTGTTGGCGTTGGCGCGGATGTCGATAGCGCGGCCGCCGGAGTGGACGGACAGGGTGCCTGGGATCGGCCCGTTCGCTCCGTTCATCGGCCGGCAGTTCAGCCCCCACCGTGACCAGGTCGGGTCCGGTGGGGGCGGGTCGAACTCGTCGTAGATGGCGTTGATGAGGACGGTGGTGCCGGGGAGCTGGCGTGGGACGCATTCGGTGACCCGGTCGTAGGTGAGCATTACGGCCTACCAGTCGCCCTGGCCGGGGTTGTCGGTGCGGTTGGGTCGGCGGCGATTCTGCCTGCCACTCCGGCATGACCGATCTTGTTGGCCTGGTCGAGCACCGCTTTCGCCCGGTCCGCCGGCGAAACATCTTTCCGGGCGGGTCCTTTGCCCTTGTTCGCTTGTTCAGCCGCTGCGGCCCGCCGCGCTTTTCTGGCGTCCTTCGCGGTGCGTCGCGTTTGTGCCCGGCCACGGGCGGCGGCAGCGTCAGCCCGTTTCGCTTCGGCGGCGGCGGTGTCGCCGTTGCGTTCAGCGCGGGCCGCTTCGACCTCGAGCCGTGCCGCGTGCTTGTGCGGGTTCTTCCAGCCTGTCATGCCCATGCCTCCTCAACTCGGGCCAGCGCGGCGAGCATCCGGGTTTCGTGGTCGTCGCCGTCGGCCGGGGGGACGGCGGGGCGGGCGGCGATGTAGTCGGCGACGAGAGCGACCTGGGCGACCACATCGGCGTCGATTTCGTTGTCGGCCCAGCGCATGTGGGTCGGGTCGCCGTTCTCGTCATCGACACGGGCGCCGCCGGCGGCGAAGTTGATCACTTTCGGTGCGTCCAGCAGCAGGTTCCCGGCGACTTCCATCGCTTCGGGGTCTTTGCCCATCAGCTCAACCCAGAGAGGATGATCGATTTCGAGTATCACTGGCGGGTTGTCCTCTTCGATGGTCATGCGAACAGTCCTTCCGTAGCGATCGTGGCCGCTTCATCGTCGGTGATACGCCGCCGTATGACCGCAGCCCCATACAGGT
>JAGQSP010000753.1 GCA_020439485.1 Acidimicrobiales bacterium
CCTTGGCGATCGACACGCCGTCGTTCGTGATCGTGGGAGCGCCCCACTTCTTGTCCAGAACGACGTTGCGGCCCTTGGGGCCCAAGGTGACACGCACGGCGTCGGCCAGCTTGTTCATGCCGGCCTCGAGCCCGCGACGAGCTTCTTCGTCGAACGAAATGAGTTTGGCCATTGTTGGATGTCTCCGTATGTGACGAGTCCCGATCGTGGCGACCGGGGCGGTGACACTTCTGCACCGATCGGACGACCGGCGTTTGTTAGCACTCTCGATGTACGAGTGCTAACAGCAAACCAGTCGCGCACCCGAATCGCAACCTCTCACGACCAAAACGCGCGCGTTGAGCCCAACACCACCTCAGCGTCGGCCCCCGCGCGCCGACAGCGCGTCGGAAACCACCCGCCCGACCAACGAAACGGTGTCGCTCATCGCTGCGTCGAGCCCGAAGGCGTCGGCGAGCGACACAACCTCCACACCGTCCAGAAGCGACCGATCCCAATCGCCGGCATCGACCGATCCGCAGACGACCATGGCCTCGACACCGAACTCGTGGGCCATGTCGAGAACCCCTCCGACCACCTTGCCGTCGACCGACTGGTCGTCGAGCAGACCCTCACCGGTTACCACCAGGTCGGCGCCGGCCAAAAGGCCATCGAGCCCCACCTCGTCGGCGACCAGATCGAACCCCGACACCAGCTGGGCACCCATCGCGGCGAGACCGCCGGCAAGACCACCCGCGGCCCCGGCTCCCTCGAGTCTGGTCACGTCGATGCCGAACTGGTCCGCGTATACCTGGGCCAACCGCTCGAGTCGCCTGACCAACAACTCGACCTGAGCCGGGCTGGCGCCCTTCTGGGGTCCGAAACGTGTGGCAGCAGAAACGAAGTCGATCCGAACGTCGCACGCGACCTCGATACGGCAGCCTGCGAGCCTGGCCAATGGCTCCATCGCCCGCAACGCACCCAGCCCACCGTCGGTGCACGCCGAGCCGCCTACACCGACGATGATGCGCCTGGCCCCGCACGAAACGGCCTCGGTGATCAGCTCTCCGGTGCCTGCGCTGGTGGCCGACAAGGCGTCGTTGCCCGCTGCCCCTCCCACCAGCTCGAGCCCAGACGCTCTTGCCATCTCGACCACTGCCCGGCCGCCGTCGATTCGGAACCCGGCCTCGACCGGGTCTCCGAGCGGACCGGTGACGATCGCCTGCCGGTTGGGACCTCCGAAGACGTCGAGCATGCCCTCGCCTCCGTCGGCGAGGGGTACCTGAGAACACGACCACCCGTTCTCGCTGGCGGCCCTGCCCACAGCACGCGCAAGGTCTCGCGCAGTGGCCGATCCGCGGAACTTGTCGAATGCGGCCACGACCCTCACCGGGCCAGTCTCTCCCATGACACCGCGGCAGGCCAGCTCGCACCACACTGTCTGCAATGAACCCCGCTGCTCAAAGAGGATCATCCATCCTCGACCGAAGGCCGATCGTGCTGGTCAGCAACCGAGGGCCCATCGCTTTCGACCTCGACGATGCCGGCAATGTCGTCAC
>JAGQSP010000099.1:0-718 GCA_020439485.1 Acidimicrobiales bacterium
TCAGTCCTCGACTGTGCCCATTCAGTCCTCGACTGTGACGGTCAGCGACGCCGATCGGCCGAACGTCTCGGGTTCGTAGATCTGCTCGGCCCGCGCCGGTGGCACCACGAACGTTCCGGGTGTGGTTGCCCTGACGACGTAGGAATAGTCGTAGGTGCCCGCAGGCAGGTACGAGGTGATGGCCTCGGCCCTGTCGTCGCGCAGGTTCTGATGCTCGAACCAGTTCCACCACCACCAGCTGCGGGCCGATGCCAACTCACCAGTGCCGTCGTCGACGACCCCCGTCGTGGCCAGCGAGGGATTCAGCGCCTCGAAGCCCGCGGGCATCGGATCTACCAGGGCTACCTGGGTTCGGCGGCTCTCGGCGGTCATCGTCAGCTTGACCCTTACGTCGGCTCCGGCCCTCACATGCCACACACCCGAGTCGTCGCGCCACACGTCGTCGGGGTCGTCGATGGCCTCGTAGGTGCGTGTAACCACGAAGCCCCTGTCGAGGGGTTCGAGCACGAAGTCGGCCGGGGCATACCTGAGACCGATGCGGTAGTACAGCCGGCCCTCGCCGTCCTTGGCCAAGGTCAGTCGGGCCGAGTCGGCGTCTGAACCGGTCAACAGGTCCATCGGCACCAGCGTCTTGGCCCCATCGACCACTCGACCCGAATAGGCGTGTTCGGCCACGTACAGCTGGTCGAGCCATGCCCGGGCCACGAAGTCGGGCTCG
>JAGQSP010000099.1:887-1920 GCA_020439485.1 Acidimicrobiales bacterium
CCGTCGGAGCGACGGTCGGAATGCAAGAT
The DNA here is from genome assembly GCA_020439485.1 of Acidimicrobiales bacterium. Classification (GTDB taxonomy): domain Bacteria; phylum Actinomycetota; class Acidimicrobiia; order Acidimicrobiales; family Poriferisodalaceae; genus JAAETH01. Next base: position 917 of record JAGQSP010000099.1, read on the forward strand.
GACGTAGGCGTCATCGCCATAGCTGGTGCTGAAGGTGGCCGCACCAGCGGTGTCGACCGCCGAGTTGACGATGCGGCGTTCGATGGCAGATCGGGTCTGAGTGTCGTCTATCGACGGCCACAGCTGTGCGACCGAGTCGAGCTGCAGCGAATCGCCGGCGCGCTGGTACAGCGCCAACGCCTTGCCGGGGTCGGGTTGTCCCGCCAGGCCACGGACGTAAAGCGCGTACGCGCTCAACGAGTCCTTCACGTCTTGTGACCACTCGGGTTCGAAGTGCACTTCGACATCGACCAGATATCCGAGGGCTCGGTCGAGTGGGCCAGCAGCCACGTCGTAGCCGGCGTTCTTGGCTATGACCATTGCGTGTGTGGCCTGAATCGAGTGATAGACGCTGGAGCCCCACATGCGGCTCCACGACGCAAAGCCTCCGTCGCCGGTTTGCAGTGCCACCAACTCGTCGAGATAGCGGTCGACGGCCGAGTCGATCTGACCGGACGGCGGCAGACCTTCGGCGTCGAATGCGTCGAGCACGTCGCGCAGTGCAGCGATCGCCATGATCTGGGAGGCCAACGCGTCGGAGCTGGCATAGCGGTAGTCCCACAGGTACAGCACCGAGTCGGTCAGCGCTGATACTGCCGTGGACGACGTGGTGACCTCGAGCCCGCCGAACTGGTCGATGACGCCCGTCGGTGTCAAGACGTCCTGGGCCACGGCGCCTTCGTCGACCACCCCATAGGTGGCGAACGCTTCGCTGGTCGCCGGTGTGTACACGGGCAGGCTCACCTGTGCGGCATCGGCACAGCCTTCGGGCAGTGCGCAGTCCGCGACTGCTGCCATGCGTATCTGGGCCTGCCCCGCAGACTGGGTGGTCATGTCGAACCTGACCTCCACGCGGTCGTTGGCCGGCAGCTGCACCCACTTGCCGGCAACGCCGGGAAGCGCCATGTTGGTGGCCTCGACCGCCACGTCGACCGTCATGGGCTGCGCGGTCTGGTTGGCGATGA
>JAGQSP010000754.1:0-2011 GCA_020439485.1 Acidimicrobiales bacterium
CCGACGCTGCGGCCTCAGTGGAGAAGCGACCCGGCCAGCTTCACCGTGACGCCGATGGTGGCCGCTCGGTTCAGGCCCGAAGTCGCGTGTAAGCGCTCCCATGAGGAGAAATCAAAAACGGCGTCGAGCCCGCCGAGGGTGGCCTCGGGGTCCGGCGTGTCGGCTATCTCGGCACCGAAGGTCGACGCGATCTCGGCCCGATCGATCTGCCGGCCACGCTGCATGATGAAAGCAACCGTTGCCGAACGGTTCTCGGCCACCAGACCGGCCCTGACAACTGGGGCCGTGATCGACCAGCGTGTGAAACGGTGTTCGGCGAAGCTCTGCAGCCTCTGGTCGAGACGCATGTCTGCGGCAGGGGGGCGTGTGGCGGCTCTCCACTCGGCCTCACTTCGTGCCGACACCTCGAGAATCAGCGACTTCATGTCGTCGAAGTGGTGGTACACCGACCTGGTCGAAAGTCCGGCTTGTTCGGCAACCATTGCCGCGGTTGGGCGCAGTTGGCCTTCGCTGTAGAGCTGAATCAGTGCGTCGACGATCGCCTCGCGGTTCCGACGTCCTCGCAGAACGCGGCCATCGACAGATCCGTCGGCGGTGGCAGTCATGGCGACCATTCAACACAAGTCGGCCGCGTTCGCAAAATGCTCGCGTCAGCGCAGCAAGAACCACCACACCGAACCGGCAACTGCCGCAGCGGTGACAAATGCCATTGTGACCAGTGTCGACCGAGGAATTCTGCCGTCGGAGTCTGTTGGAATTCGGTCTTGGATCTTCTGCAGCAAGCGGTCGGCCCAGGCCACATCGCGCGCCAGAATCGTCAGCCCCAACGCCAGCAACAACAGCCCAGGACCAGGTCCGATCATGGCCACCAGACCTGCCAGACAGACGATTGTTCCCAACGTCATCCTGGCCAGCCGCACCACGATGTGGGCCTTGGCTGCACCCTCGGTGTGCTCGCGATATCCGGTCTCGAGCTCGGCCTCGATGGCTGCCTCTGTCCAGTTGTGCTCGTCGCGTTGGTCGTCGTCGCTGCGGGCGTTCATCTGTAGGGCCGGCCTCTCGTCATAGCATCGTTCCCGGTGAACAGTCTTCGGGGTCCAGCAGCAAACGCCACCGCCCAATCGCGAGTTCCTGCAAGGGCGGCCTTGGTGGGCAATCCCTCCGATGGTTACGGCGGTGCCGTGCTGGGCCTACCGTTGTCTTCGGTCTCGGCCACCGTCGGTGCTGTCTGCCGCAAACCGACCGGCGAACTCGATGGGGGCCTGGCTCGACTCGTGGCCGCGGCCACAGAGGTCGTGACGCGGTCGGGATGGCCTGTACCCGCTTCGCTCGACTGGTTCGTCGACACCACGATTCCGCGCGAGGTCGGCCTGTCGGGTTCCAGTGCGGTGATCCTCGGCGTGATCGAGACACTGGCCCAATTCGCCGGGATAGACCATTCTCCAGACGTCTTTGCTGCGATGGCCCTCAGCGCCGAGGTCGACGTGTTGGGTTGGACGGCCGGGCTCCAGGACCGCGTGCTGCAGGCCCACAACCGGCCGCTGCTGATGGACTTCGATCCAGGCCTGATGACACAGGTGGACGGGTGGCCTGCGGGCAGATACACCCCCATCGATGCGCGCCTGCTGCCTGCGGTGGTCTTCGTGGCTTATAGAGCCGACATGGGTGAACCGTCGCACGCGGCGTTGGGTCGCACTCGGCTACGCCTCGATCAGGTGCATGCGGTCATGGCCGATTCGGCCGACCTGGCTCGAAGGGCTCACCAGTGCCTGCTCAGCCACGACCTCGCCGGCTTCGGTGACGCTATGAACCGTTCGTTTCAGAACCGGTGTGAGGTTCTGGAGGTGGACGTCCGGCAGATCGAGTTGGTCGACACCTACCGCGACATCGGGGGCGTGGCGGTGAACTCGGCCGGTTCCGGTGGTTCGGTTTCTGGCGCCGTAATCGCCGGTGACCCGGTCGAGGCGCTTGCACGGATAGAGGCGACGGCGACCCGCTGCGGGCACGGCCT
>JAGQSP010000754.1:2049-3515 GCA_020439485.1 Acidimicrobiales bacterium
GAGCGCGTCGTACCAAGGCCCGGGTTCGTCGCTACCTTGGGCCACCATGCGATCGGCGTTGCTCTTTGCGGTGGTGTGCCTGCTTGCCGTGGCTTGTGGCGACGACGGCCTCGAGGGCTATACGTCGGATCGGTCGGAAGTGGCCGAGGACGTCACCACGACCATCGACGGGTCGGTTGCCATACCCACCACCCCTGACACCACGGCGGTCCCGGAATCCACGACGACTACCCGCGCACCCCAGCCGGCGGCCGAGCACGGAATCGATGCGGCACCAGGCCTGGGCGACGCCTACTTTCCCTCGCTCGGCAACGAGGGGTACGACGCCATTTCCTATGACTTGCGGCTCGACGTCGACACGACGACCGACACAGTGCAGGGCGCGATGACGATGCAGGCGAGGGCGCTATTGGACCTCAGGTCTTTCAGCCTCGACTTCGTCGGCATGGATGTGGTCGAGGCGGTCGTCGACGGCATCGCTGTCGAGTACGCACACGAGGACGGCGAGTTGGTGTTGTTCGCGGCCGAGACGATTGCGTCCGGGTCGACCTTCGAGGTCGACGTCACCTATGAGGGCACGCCCACATTGGTCGACTCGCCGGCCTGGCGATCAGGGGTCGGATGGATCGATGCCGGGCCGTTCAGTTACGTCGTCAGCGAACCATCGGGCGCCCATGGGTTCTATCCGGTCAACGACCACCCCAGCGACAAGGCCATCTATCGCTTCGAGATAACTGCGCCGTCCGAAGACGAGGTCATCGCCAACGGGCTGTTGACCTCGAGGACCGAACTGCCAGACGGCACCACGACGTGGATCTATGAGCCGCGCGATCCCATGGCCAGCTATCTGGTGACCATCGCCATCGGAAACTTCTTGCTGACCGAATCGACCAGCGATTCGGGGTTGGTGTTGCGCGATGCCCTGGCGCCTCCGTTCGCCCCACTGGCCGACACGATCACCCAGATGCACACCGAGATGATCGACCACTTCGAAGACCTCTTCGGCCCGTACCCGTTCGAGGCATACGGCGCGTTGGTGGTCGACGACGATTTCGGTGGAGCACTCGAGAATCAAACCCTGTCGGTGTTCTCGGGCTCGATCATGCGCGGATCGATCATCGAGGATGTCGTCGCCCACGAGTTGGCTCACCAGTGGTTCGGCGATGCCGTCACGCCGGTGCGCTGGCGCGACATCTGGTTGAACGAGGGGTTCGCGACCTATGCCGAGTGGCTTTGGCGCGACGCCAAATACCCAGACTTCGACATCGATGCCCACGCTCGCGACCTGGCCGACAGGGGACGGGGCCTGTGGGGCCCGCCTGGCGATCCGGGTCCTGGCGACCTGTTCGCATCGACCGTGTACATCCGGGGCGGTCTGACCCTGCACGCGCTGCGGCGCACCGTCGGCGACGATGCCTTCTTCGAGATCTTGCGCACCTACGTCGAGCGAAATCTCCACTCGACCG
>JAGQSP010000755.1 GCA_020439485.1 Acidimicrobiales bacterium
GGGCTGTCGCAGGGCGGCGGTGTGGGTTTGGCGCTGGCCAACTGGATCACGCAGGGCGACCCAGGCTTCGACGTGTGGGGTATGGACATCGCCCGCTTCGGCGACTTCGCCACCATGGCGTTCACCAACGAGAAGGTGCGCGAGAACTACGCCAGACGCTTCAGCATCACGTTCCCCAACGAGTTCCTCCCCAAGGGCCGCAACGTCCAGACCTCTCCCATCTATGACCGGCTGGCAGCTGCCAACGCCGTGTTCGGCAGCGGCTTCGGGCTCGAGACCGCTCTGTGGTTCCAGGCCGATGGCGAGGAACCGATAGAGGAGGTCACCTTTGGCCGGTCGAACGCGTGGGACCAGGTTCGGGCCGAGACCCTGGCCGTGCGATCGAGCGTGGGCATGTGGGAAACCACCGGGTTCTCGAAGTTCCGTTTCAGCGGACCAGGAGCGCGGGCGTGGCTCGATCGTCTGCTCGCCGGGCGTATACCCAAACCGGGGCGCATGTCGTTGTCGCCCATGACCAACCCTGCCGGCAACCTCATAGGCGACCTCACAGTGGCGTGCCTGGGCGCCGCCACCGGCCACAGCGAAGGCCCCTTCGGCACGGTCGTGGGTGGCGCCACGGGCAACGTGCGCCACCACGAACAGTTCTTGGTATTCGGTTCGGGAATCGCCGAGCGATATTACGAGCGCTGGTTCGACCAGCATCTACCCGCCGACGGGTCTGTCCGTTACGACACCCTCGGCTTCGAGCTGGCCGGCTTGTCGATTGCCGGACCCAACGCGAGGGCCGTGCTAGAGAAGGTGACCGACGCCGACGTCAGCGCCGAGGGCTTCAAGTTCATGGCGTTCAAGGAGATCACCCTGGGCATGGCGCCTGTGTGGTGCGGGCGGGTCACGTTCACCGGCGACCTCGGGTACGAGTTCTGGATGCCGGCTCGCTACCAGCGACACGTCTACGAGGTGCTGCTGGACGCGGGCCAAGAGCACGGCCTGCGCATGTTCGGGCTGCACGCACTGAACTCGTTGCGGCTGGAGAAGGGGTTCGGAAGCTGGGCCCGCGAGTACCGCCCCATCTACGACCCGTTCGAGGCCGGCCTCGAACGCTTCGTCAAGATGGACAAGGACTTCATCGGACGCGACGCCCTGGCCGCCAAGTACGCCCCGGGTGGCCCTGGGGGCGCCGTGCGGCTGGTGACTTTCACGGTCGACACCGAACCGGGCCGCGCCGGCGTCGACGTGATCGGCGACGAGCCCATCTGGCACGACGGCGAAGTGGTCGGCTGGGTCACCTCTGGCGGCTACGCCCACCACAGCGACGTGTCGGTCGCCATGGGTTATGTGCCGGCAGCACTCGGCGATTCGCAGGGTCCGTGGGAGATCGAGATCGTCGGCGCCAGACGCAGCGCAAACCGCCTCGACCAGTGCCTCTGGGACCCCGAATCGCAGCGCATGCGGATGTAGACCAGTCAGGTCGGTGTTGTACCCCTGAGCGCGGCATCGATTAGCTGCATCGGGTGAATAGTGCGCACCCCAGCCCCGGCCAGGTGCATTGAGCATCCGGGGTTGGCGGACGCAACCCAATCGGCGTCGGAGGGGATGTAGCCCATCTTGCGCGCCCTGATCTCGGTGGACAACCCGGGCTGCAGAACCGAGTAGGCGCCGCCGGCACCACAACAAAGGCCGTCGTCGCCCAGCTCGACCAGCGTTGCCACGAAGGGGGCGAGCGCCTGGCGCGTCGCCAGATGGACCTTCTGGACATGCCGAAGGTGGCACGGATCTTGCACCGCGACGGTGACATCGAGCGGCTTCATCACCGCCGGCAGGCGGTCGCGGTGCGCGGCCACGAACTCTTGCGCGTCGACGACCCTTGCCGAGAACGCCTTGGCGGCGTCAGTTCCCAGGAGGTGGCCATAGTCCTTCATCGCCGCGCCACAACCGGCCGAGTCGACGACGATGGGCCCGTCTCCGTCGAGGGCGGCCATGGTGTGCTCGGCCAACCG
>JAGQSP010000100.1 GCA_020439485.1 Acidimicrobiales bacterium
GCCATGGTCATGACTGAACAGACACCGGACCTCGATGTCGGTCAGTACCTGAACTGTGCTGCCCTGGTGTCGGATCGATCCTCGTACACACTCGCGCTGCTCGAGTTACTGGACGATCCCGACGCAGATCGCCAGAGCGTTTCCGAACTGATCTCGGCCGATCCGGTGCTGGTCAGCAAGCTGCTGGTGCTGGCCAACAGCGCCTGGATCGGTGCCAGGGCCGAGTCGACGAACGTGTGGGATGCCATCAGGGTTCTGGGGTTCACGATGGTGCGCAACCTGGCGATGGCCAACCTGGTGAACCTCAGCGCCTCCAACCCCCACCTGCCGCGTGGCTACGTGGACCACGCCGTCGCCTCGGCGGCGGGTGCAGCAGCCGTTGCCGAACGGGTGGGCTTGAAGGTACGCGACGCCTGGAGCGTTGCGCTGCTGCACGACCTGGGAGTGGTGCTGCTGTCGTCGGCCCACGGCCTTGAAGCCGTCGCAGGCTTGGCGACCCGGTCTGTGGCCGACGAGGTGGCCGCCAACGGATTCGACCACGCGGCCCTTGGCGCTGCTGTTCTCGAGCGCATGCGCCTGCCACGGATGGTCTGCGAGGTGATCCGCGATCACGTCCGGCCGGCCGACTCGGGCGGGTCTGCACTGTCGATGACGGTTCGGGCCGGAATCGCCCTGGCCGAAGCCGGTGGCGCCGCAGGCTGCTCGGCCCCACTGGGCTCACCCCAGGCGTTCCTGCGCGAGCTCGACCTCGAGTACGAGCAGACAGCAATTGCCGCCGACATCGAAGCCCACGCCGGCCGACTCACCGACCTTCTCGGCTGACCGACCAGGGGCCAGGGGCCAGCGAGGGACGACCGAGTCTGTGTCCAGCTCTTAGCGACAATGTTGGCGAAAGCACGGGCATCCACCTCCCGGCACCCCTAGTTGTCGCTAAGACCTGGACACGAACTCACCCAACCCATCCGGCCTCATCACCCAGCGACGCAGCTCGACGAGCCCGCATCCGCACCCGACCGGCCGTGGTTCTGGGGATGCGCCCGGCCCGGTATCGCCCACGACCCACCCGCACCACACGGCCGTGCGATACCTCCCAGCGAAGCGCATCGGAGATGTCCTTGCTGAGCCGGCCACCGGTGCCGATGCCTGTGGCCCGAAACGCACCGACCAGTTCTGCGACCGTTACCTCAGCGGGTGCTCGATCGTGAATGTGTTGGGTAATGAAGGCACGAATGTCAACCGGGCGAGGCACGTTGTCGCCATATCGGGTTCGTTCTGGCATGCCCTCCATGGTCGTGGGTTGGTGTGACATTCGAATGCCGTGCTAGTTCAGTCTCATGAACCAACCTCTCCGATTCGGTGTCATGTACGACTGCCGCTATGTGCCCGGTGGGCCACAGACGATGGCCGATGTCTACGGCGCCACCATCGAGCAGGCCGCCTTCGCCGATCAGTTGGGTTTCGATCACGTGTGGTTCACCGAGCACCACTTCTGCGAGGACGGCTACCTGCCGGCCTTCCAACCCCTTGCAGGTGCCATCGCCGCCCGCACCCAGCAGATCCGGCTTTCCAACGACATTGCGCTGCTGCCCCTGTACCACCCGGTGCGTTTGGCCGAGGAGCTGGCCGTGCTCGACAACATCTCCAACGGCCGGATGGAGTTCGGCATCGGCATGGGCTACGTGCCAGAGGAGTTCGAGGCCTTCGGCCGGTCGCTGCGCAACCGTGTGTCGCTGACCGAGGAGGGCATCGACATCTTGCGCCTGGCTTGGGGCGATGGGCCCTTCAGCTATGAGGGCAAGCGCTACCGACTCGACGACGTCGAGGTGTTTCCCAAGCCTGTGCAACCGGGCGGCCCTCCTCTATGGGTGGCCGCGATGAAAGAGCCGGGCGCATTGCGCGCTGCGCGCAAGAACACCCACCTGCTGCCGCAGGGGCCCCGCAAGGATGTCCTCGACCCTTGGCGCCAAGCGCTGCTGGCCGACGGACGCGATCCCGGCGACTACCGGGTAGGCATCATCCGATCGGTGTACGTCACCGACGACCGCGAGCGCGACTGGCCGCTGATCCGAAAAGCCGAGCGCTTCCGAATGAAGGTCTACGACAAGTTCATGGCCGAGACCCCCGACGACTACGGCTGGGGCGACCCCGATCGGATTCCACAGAACGTGGTGGTGGGCACCGCCGAAGAATGTGTCGAGACGCTGAGGTCTTTCATCGACGAATACGGCATCACAGACATCGCCACCTCCGGCCTGCCACCAGGTATCGACCCCGATTACATGGCCACCAACCTCGAACGACTGGCGACCGAGGTGATTCCCCGTCTGCGGCGGTGACCCTCGCTCTCGACTTAGTTGCTAGCTCCCCGATGGTGAAGAATCGCACCTCATGACCTCTGAGGGCCGCACTGGCATTCGCGGCGAGATCAAGGGCCCAGGCGGCAAGGGTCCTGGGCTGAAGCGGGCGCTGCGCGCCTTGAAGCACCGCGAGTTCGCCATCTTCTGGAGCGGTGCGCTGGCCTCGAACACGGGCACGTGGATCCAGAACATGACCGTGCCCTATGTGCTCTACCAGATCACCGAGAGCGCGTTCTGGGTGGGTTTCGCCACCTTCGCACAGTTCGTTCCCCAGATGGTGCTGGGACCGTTGGGGGGTTCCATCGCCGATCGCTCCGATCGCCGCAAGGTGCTGATCATCACCCAGGCCGCCATGGCGGTCGCCGCGTTCGCCCTGTGGGGCGCGTGGGTGCTCGAGTTCAGACAACTGCCTGTGATCTTGGGGCTCTTGACGCTCAGCGGCACTATCGGCGGGCTCAACATCCCGAGCTGGCAGGCCTTCGTCAACGACCTCGTGCCGCTCGACGACCTGATCTCGGCCATCACGTTGAACTCGGTCCAGTTCAACGCGTCCAGAGCCATCGGGCCCGCAATCGCGGGAATGATCCTGGCCTGGGCGGGGCCCGGCTGGGCATTCATGGCCAACGGGCTGTCGTTCCTGTTCGTGCTGGGCGCCCTGGCCGTGGTCAAACCCCGACCGACCCGACCGAAGGCCTCGCCGCGGATGGCCGTCATGAAGGGTTTCGCCGAGGCCATCCGCTACTCGCGCACCCAGCCCGGCATCCTCATCGGCATGGCGATCGCTGTGCTGGTGGCGTCGCTCGGCAACCCCGTGCAGCAGTTCACCGTGGTGTTCGCCGTCAGCGAGTTCGACGTTGGCGCATTGGGGCTGGCCATGCTGAACGTCACCCTGGGCATCGGAGCGGTGGCGGCGTTCTTCGCCGTCAGCGGCTGGGACGATCGACTGTCGCGCGCCACCATGACGCGCTGGTCGATGCTGGTCTATGCGCTGGCGATCATCTCGTTCGCCGTGTCACCCAACTTCGAGACCGCCCTGGTGTCGCTGATGTTCGTCGGCGGCGGGTTCTTGGCGGTCATCTCCATCTCGAACACGTCGTTGCAGATAATCGTCGCCGACCACATCCGGGGGCGCGTGATGGCCCTGCGCATCATGGCGTTCTCGGGCTCCTATCCGCTGGGCGCGCTGATACAGGGCTGGGTGGCCGACCGCATCGGTGTCAGGATGACGGTCGGAGGCGCAGGCACGATCTTGTTGCTGTTCACCCTGGTGGTCACCCGCAACGCCAACTGGTTGCCCCGGCTGGACGACCCCCACGACGAGAGCGAGCCCGTACCGGCACAGCGCTAGGTGAGTCGCATACAGTGACCGGTGTGCGGCTGGGGTGGCCGCCCGAGGGGGAGGTACCAGATGACGGGCATCTACAACGTCATCGAGTTGATCGGCACCAGCGAACACTCGTGGGAGCAGGCCACACAAAACGCCGTGGCCGAGGCGGCCAAGACACTTCGCGATCTGCGGGTTGCCGAGGTGGTCGAGCAGGACGTGGTGGTCGAGGACGGATCGGTCGCCAGCTACCGCACCAAGATCAGGCTGTCGTTCAAGCACGAGTCCGATGACTGACTCGGAGGTCCGCAAGGTCATCCGGCTGGTCGCTGCGTCACCCCACTCGTGGGCCGACGCCACCACGCGAGGTGTGGCCGAGGCCGCCAAGACCATCCGCGACCTGGGTTCGGCAACCATCACACGACGAGACGCGCTGATAGACGGCGGCCAGATCGTGCTGTACCGGGTGCAGTTGGAGGTGTCGTTCCGGCTCGACCGCGAGCGCGATGTCGCCGGCACAGATCACCAGACCGTGCAGGTCCGGCGCTATCTGGTGATCGCCAACAAGACACTGTCCAGCCCCGACCTCGCCAACGCCATCAGCGAGCGCCAGGCCGCCGGGCCGTGCGAGTTCCACCTGGTGGTGCCTGCAACTTCGGATGCCGCGCGCTGGGCCAGCGTGGCGGC
>JAGQSP010000101.1 GCA_020439485.1 Acidimicrobiales bacterium
ATCTCGTCCTCAAGAACTGGAATATGGACTAAACGTAGCATGTTGCACCGAACTGTGTTGACCAATGGCCTGAATAGTTCAGTAGCGATTTGCTCGTATTTTCGAATCACGGTGCCATTGAGCGCGGTCAGCAGAACTAGTCGACCTTCGTCGTCGGTTTCAATCTTGACATTAGGAAATTCAAGTCTGTTGATCGGAATGCGCACAGAGGCCAGGTTCTCTTTCCACGGTGTGACTACAACTTTGCCGTCCGAAACAAACAGACTTCCGCAGGTGTGGTATCGACGCTCTAGTAGGAGTGTGTAAGGAAAGAAGACCACTCCCAGGAAGGCGAACATTCGAGCCATCGAGCTGAACTTGGTGGACTCGTCATCCCACATCATCCATGCGCCGACAAGAAGGGCGGGACATACGAGGATATGGAGCGCAACCTGGAAAGGGCTGGAATCTGCGATCTTGACCGGATTCTTGAACATACTCGTGTGAGTCCTTAGCCAGTAGGCGCCCTGCGGTGAGCGAGGACTGATCGGTCGAGGTTTCCGGGCGCGGAGCAGGAGCAACTGCGAATCTGAGGGTGTCTAAACCGCTCGCATTCTGAGGTGCCCTTGCCGGGTTCAACCCTACGCGCGGCGTGCGAGCTGCTGGTCGGCTTCTTGACTACTTAGATCATTGAGCGCCAGCCCCCCGATGACCCGAACCGAGACCCCGACCTCCAAGTCACCGGGATCCACCTGACCAAGATCGTCCGAGCAGCCCAGGCTGATGCAACCCCCTTCCGGCGAGGGTCTCAGCGCCGGGGCAATTGGAAGAGAACAACTGATCGCTTAGATCTCAAAACCGCGAGGTGCCTGTAGTCGATCCGACTTCGACGCCGATGAGGTCTGGACGAGGCAGTGTCGTCGCTGCTCACGTGAGTCCCACAAGCCAGAGAGCGTCGGGCCCAGTTCGCAAGTGGGTGACAGAATAGTTCCGTGGGTATGCGCGTTCGGATGGTTGTGGTGAGTCCTCGACAGATCGGCGAGTTCGGGGAGTGGGACGAAGAGCGCTTCTTTGATGTGTTCGAGACGGGGTCTGTTGTTGATATCGACAAGTCTTGGGAGGCGGCGTTTTCTTTGGTTGGTTCGATCGCTGGTACTGGGAGTGTGATGCTCGATGACGAGGCTGCGCCGGTGGGTCCTGAGATCGGGTTCTCTCCGCCGATTTTGATCTTGCCTGAACGGGTTCGGGTTATCGCCGAAGCGCTTGGTGCTGCTGATGCGGCGACGGTTGAGGACCATTGGGCACGTCTTGACAGTCCGTTCATGGACAACGGCCGGTACGTGGACGAGGAGGGTAAGGAGTACGCGATGTGGGGCTTCCGCGAGACAGCGAAGCTCCTGGGGCGGGCTGCAGCCGCGTCGAGCGGGGTTCTGTTCGCCATCTTCTAGCGGGGCCCCTGAGAACCGGGCCGGCCAGGTCGGGTTGCGGGTGTTCACTGGTCGGGTTGGCCGTCCAGTTCCTTTTCCCAGCTTGCCACCAGCTTGGTCAGTACGCGATATGTGCGACCTGTTGGGGGGTCGGCTACGGCGAGGTGCTGTTTCGCTGCTTCGATTGCTTCTCGGACGTGGGTCGTGCCTAGGACCGCGGCTCTTGGCAAGGCGTCTCTGTGTGGCGTGTGGTCGGGCATGCGTCTGAGGAGTGGTTCGACGGTGCGGAACACCAGCTCGAGGGTCTTGTGGTCGGGGTGAAGGTCGCCGCAGTCGATGATGGTCGACCCGTCGGCGTTTGTGCTGGCGAGGCCCCCTTCGTGCAGTCTTGCCAGAGCCTCCTGGTTTAGGAGTTTGGTGAGGTGGGCTGAGTAGTAGGCGAGGGGACCGTACCGGTCCACCTCGTCGGGACCGAGACCCCGGAACTCGTAGCCGAGAGCGCTGAACGGAACCCGATCCCAGGCTTTGGTCCAGCAGACCCACTGCGTCTTCACGGTCGCCAGCAGATTGAACATCTCGCGTACGTGCTCATTCTCGGTTGCGGGGTCTATGTCTTTGAGATCCGGCATCGAGACCTCCACGTTGCGGGTGCCAGCGTCCGATATCGAGATCAGTGAGGTTGGGTCTTGTTCTACGGGGTAGGGGGAAAGGGAGAGTCCGTCTGGGTTCTGTCTCCAGATCTTGATCGCACGGTCGATTGCTCTGTCGGCTGATGCCGGTCGGCCCGTGCCGTGCGCGGGATACAGGTACACCTGTGGGTACCCAGCAGCGAACCGGCTCTGCAGCCAGAACTCGAGGATGCGGCGCATCTCCGAATCCGACAGCGATTCTGAGAACCTTGCTACGAGGGAAGACATACGACTCCTTTGCCCGAAACTGCTGTGTCTGGGGTGCCAGCCTGGGTTTGATCAGTCTGCGGTTCCGGGTGGGACGATCCAGCGGGTTGGTTGGCTGGCGAGGTTAGTGATGACTTCGAAGTCGGCGGCGGTGCCGGATCCGCCGGCGGACCGGGGTGCGAGAATCGGTGCTGTGTATTCGATCTGCGCCACCAAGAAGCTTCTCGATCGGGTGAAGCGCAAACCCGAGCCGGCGGTTGACGCTGGGTCGATGCTGGGGAACTGGTACGCAACGCTGATTGCGTGGCGACCACAGTTGGTGCTGCTGGTGAACGAGCACACCCTGTTCCCGGTGGTGATGCCGCTGGCGCCTGCGGCGACCCTGGCCGAGCGGTTCCCTGCGCATCTGGGTTCGGCCCTGTTGGACGCGGGTGCGCCCACTGAGTTCGTCGACGCCGAGTTGGCAGCTATGGGGGAAGGGTCGTTCGCGAAGACCGACAGCCGCAGCGTGGTCGGCGTCATGAACGACTTCGTTCGCCTTGCAGGGGCGTGGCGCGACCGTGGAGACGAGGGCGATCTGGCCGGTCTGTCCGGCTGGCTTGCCGAGGTGCCCTGCTCGCCGCTGTACGAGTCGCACGGTTCTCCCGATCGGGAACTGTTGGCCCTGGTCGACAGGTGGAAGGCAGGCGAACTGGTGCCCCGGCCCAGGCTGACACTCGTCAAGCCGTTGGAGGAGCAACCCGTCGCAGCGTCGGCGGCCAAGCTGGTCGCAGATCCCTGGAGGATCGTCAACCGTCGCACGCCAAACCAGCTGTCCAAACGCGACCTCGAGGACGCCTTGGAGCGGATGTACGAGCGCGATCCGGAAGGGGCACACAGGGCCGAGCAGGACTTCGACTCGATGTCGGGCGGCGAAGGGCCTTGGATGGTCCGCCAGTGGAATCTGCAGGAATGGCTGTGGGACCAGCTGACGACGAAGGTGCTGACCTACGAGCCGGACTACAAGACTCTGGCCGCCGCGGCCCTGGCAGAGCTGTTCGACGAGCTGGGTTTGGATCGCTACGCGGCGATCTGTCGCTCGGAAGCGACCGCCGAAGTGCACGCGGCGTTCGGCCGATCCAACAGGGCGGGGTATTCGGCGATGCGCAAGGCTCTCGCCGCCTCCGGCATCGAACCCACCGACACGGACACCTTCGCCTGGGGGTCGGTCATGGACACAGCAGAGTACGAAGCTCTGGCGGAGGTGCAGCTGGTACTCGAGGACGCGATTCAGAGCGGTCGGCTGCAGCCGGGAACCCGCGGATGGAAGAAGACGAAGGCCAAGATCATCGACGAGGCTCTCGACGGCAACCATCTGTACCAGCTCGGCCAGTCGTATCGGACTGCCGTGCTGACCGAACGGATTGCGGCCTGGGTCGACGAACCAGACGGTCGCAGCCGCGAGCTCGGCCGACGGCGTGCGACCATCGCGAACCGGTTGCTCAGCCCGATCAGTCCGCCTGCCGATGTTGCCGAAGCGATGCGGCCCCTCATGTGGCTGCTGTCGGTGTTCGGCAAACAGCAGGCACTGACCCAAGCCGGATATCTGAACCGGGCGTTCGTTCAGCAGGTGAGCGCGACGCGGCCGTGGAGTGACGCGCACGGGGCGGACCGGGTAGCCAACGCCGAGACCGACGATGTCGGCCTTCATCAGCTACGTGGGCTGCTTCAGGCTTGCGGTGCTCTGCGCAAGCGCGGGCAGATTCTCGAGCGAACGCGGCTGGGCGCCCGGATGGCCGATGACGCGGAGCTGGCATGGGCTCAGGTCGTTGCCCACTTCGGTGAGCGCCAGTGGGGCCGGTTCGTCACCGAGACGGCGGGGCTGATGCTGCTCGGCGCGGATCGCGGGCTGTCGGCTGACGACCTGATGGCCGAGGTCGCCGAGACGGCGGGTGAGATGGGATGGCGAATAGACCGAACCGAGCCCCCAGACCAGGGCGCTGCCAGTCGGGCCTTTCGGGGCTTCGCTCTAGAAGTGCTGGGTCTGACCGTCGAGGAGGGCGACTGGGGGTCGCGCACGCTGGCTCTGACGCCGGCCGGGGAGGTGACCGTGCTGGCGATGTTGCGCCACACCGCTGCCGGTCCGCGAGGTCACAGCTAGTGCTGCCGCGAGTCCAGTTGCGCGATCAGGCGTTTGCCTGCTGTGTTGCGGTACGACTCGTCGACCAGTTCGGCGACCTCGTCCCAGTTGGTGCCGTCGCCGAGGTCGAGGCCGATCCATCCGCCCGGCCCCAGATAGGCGGGCACCCAGAAGCGGTCATCGGCCAGCAGAGCGGTGCGCTCGTCGGGGTCGGGCAACACAAGCACGGCCTGCTCGTGTTGTACCCACTGGCCGTCGACCTTCATCGACCCACCGAAGAACGCGAAGATCTTCTTCGTGAAGAAGGCGGGGTGACCGTGCGAGATCTTCTCCTGCGCCCCTGGCATGGCCAGGCACAGCTGGCGTAGCCGAGCGAGGATGGGATCGTCGTCGGAGAACATCAGCGGATGGCTCATGATGCCGAAGGTATCGGCCTGACGTCGGCGGTGCGTCGCCGAGGCGCCGTCGCCGGCCAGCGCGTATAGTCGCCGCGGGAGGCTTCAAATGGGGGATACGAAGACAGACCGTCAGGCGTGGCTGGCCGCCAAGCCCTACCGCAATCCCGACGCCGAGCAGGCCGTGTTCGCCGGCGACGTGCCCGCGGCCGGCGACATGGCGCTGGACGAGCTGAACCCGCTGAACCCGCACCTGTTCCACGACGACCGCTGGCACGATCATTTCGCCAGGCTGCGCCGAGAAGATCCGGTTCACTTCAACGAGTTGGGCTCGGCGGGCCGGTACTGGTCGGTCACCCGGTGGGAAGACGTCAGGGCGGTCGACGGCGACTGGAAGACCTTCTCGTCGGCGCGCGGCATAACCATCGGCCCACCCGTGGCGATTGCGCCCGCGCTCGGCCCGCAGGCCGCCGCATTCATCTCCATGGATCCGCCCCAGCAGACCGAAGAGCGCAAGACGGTCCGCGAGATCTCTGCCCCCAGCAGCCTGCGCAACCTCGAAGGGCTGATTCGCGAGCGCACTGCCAGCGTGCTCGACTCGTTGCCAGTCGGCGAGACGTTCGACTGGGTCGAGACCGTCTCGATCGAGTTGACCACCCTGATGCTGGCCACGCTGTTCGACTTCCCGTTGGAGGATCGGCGCAAGCTGACCCGCTGGTCCGATGTGGTCACGTCCATCGCAGAGCCCGGCGGCAAGGTCGAGACGTCGCGCCAGCGCGACGAGGAGATCGCCGAGTGCGTGGCCTACTTCGACAGGCTGTTTGCCGAGCGTCGCCAGAACCCCGGCTATGACCTGGTGTCGATGCTGGCCCACGGCGAGGCCACCCACGACAAGACGACGGCCGATCACCTGGGCAACCTGATCCTGTTGATCGTCGGCGGCAACGACACGACCCGCAACACCATGTCGGGCAGCGTGTATGGGCTGAACAAGTTCCCCGAGCAATACGACAAGCTCACCGCCAACCCCGGCCTGATACCCAAGATGGTGCCCGAGATCATCCGCTGGCAGACGCCGCTGTCTTACATGCGCCGCACGGCCAACTTCGATGTCGAGTTCCGCGGCAAGCAGATCAAAAAAGACGACCAGATCTTGATGTGGTACGTCTCGGCGAACCGTGACGAAGAGATCTTCGGCGACGACGCCGACGTGATCGACATCGAACGCCCCAACGCCGACCGTCACCTGTCGTTCGGCTACGGAGTGCATTTCTGCATGGGTAGCCGGCTCGCCGAACTGCAACTCCGCGTCCTGTGGGAAGAGATCCTGCCCAGGTTCGAGCGCATCGAAGTGCAGGCCGAACCCGAACGCACCATGTCGTCGTTCGTGCACGGCTACACCAGCCTGCCCGTGAGGGTCAGGCGTAAGTAGGGCTCGTCAGTCGCCGGGGGTGCACACGGTGACGGGCAGGTGGGTCGAACGACGCAGCCTCGATTCGAGGTCCATCCGCAGCCACTTGGAGATTCCGGCGGGCAGCGTCGACACGATGATCTCGTCGAAACTGGAGCGGTCCATGGCCGTGCGCGCCGCGGTGTAGGGGTCGGAGCTTCCGATCTCGCTGGTGACGTCGATACCCATCTCGCGCATGGCG
>JAGQSP010000102.1:0-268 GCA_020439485.1 Acidimicrobiales bacterium
CGATGCGCCTGAACGGCGTCATTGCGTCGCCCTCTTTCGCCACCTGGACCGAGGGTCCGGCGGTCGACATCGACGCCCTCACCCGCACCGCCGACGGCAAGCCCCGGTGTGCGGTCATCACGCTGTCGCACCTGACCGACCAAGAGCGCCAGTTCGTGGTGACGTTGATCCTGTCGAAGCTCATCACCTGGATGCGCAGTCAGCCGGGCAGCAGCGACCTGCGGATGATGCTGTACATGGACGAGGTCTTCGGGTTCCTGCCCCCCAC
>JAGQSP010000102.1:299-1899 GCA_020439485.1 Acidimicrobiales bacterium
CTGCTGACGTTGTTGAAGCAGGCCCGCGCATTCGGGCTGGGCGTGGTGTTGTCCACCCAGAACCCGGTAGACCTCGACTACAAGGCCCTGTCGAACACGGGCACTTGGATGATCGGGCGCCTGCAGACCGAACGCGACAAGGGCCGCCTGCTCGATGGGCTCACAGCGGCGAGCGGCGACGTCGACGTGGCCGCACTGACCGAGACCATCAGCGGGCTTCCCAAGCGCACCTTCGTTCTGCACGAGACCCGCGCGAAGGCACCACAGATCTTCAACACCCGCTGGGTGATGTCGTATCTGGCCGGGCCACTCAGCCGCGCCCAGATCGAGGTGGTCGCAGCCGATCAGGACGTACCCGACGTCGCCTCGAGTGCACCCCTGATCGGCGGCACGTCGCCAGCCCCAGCCGACGCAGATCCAGTCGACGCCCAGCCGCCGGCACCTCAACTGGCCGACGACGAGAGCGACGTGATGCCCGAGGTCGCAGACGGCACGCGGGTCGTATACGTCGACCCGGCCGCGACCTGGGCCGGCGAGGTCGGAGCGGTACCAGGCGGACGCCTGCTGGTGCCCTCGCTGGTGGCCCGGGTCGACCTGCTGTTCGACGACGAGAAGGCCGGCCTTCGCCAGACCATGGAGTTCGAGTCGGTGCTCGTGCCACTGGACGAGTTCCCAGACCCCGAACAGGCGACAGTGGTCGACTATGACGACCGCGACCTGCGCGACAAGGCGCCCGAAGGCGCTGTCTACAAGCTGGTCGACGCGCGCATAGACACCAAGACGTTCTTCAGCAAGTACGGCACGGCATTGCGCGATCACCTGTGGCGCAACCTGTCTGTGGACCTGCTCGCAAACGACGAGCTCGACCTCTACGGCCGCCCGGGCGAAACGGCCGACCAATTCGCTGCTCGCTGCCGCGACGTGGCCAACGACCGCGCCGACATGGAGGCCGCCGAGCTGCGCCAGAAGTACGACGACAAGCTCGATCGCGCCGAGCTGGCGCTCGCCAAGGCCGAAGACCGCTTGCGCGAGCTCGAAGAAGCCGCCGACGACAAGAAGCGCAACGAGTTGTTGTCTGGTGCCGGCAACCTGCTGTCGGTGTTCCTCGGCGGAAAACGAAAGGCCCGCAGCCTGGCAAACAAGATGGGCGGCCTGGGCCGACGCCGCAGCCAGAGCAGCGCCGCCGATCGCCGTGTCGACTCGGCCGAGAACCGGGTCAGCGAGGCCGTCGAGAAGATTCGCGACCTCGAAGACGAACTGGCCGAGGAGCTGCGCGGCATCACCACCGAATGGGAGGCCAAGGCCGCCGCGGTCACGGTCAAGGAGATCGGCCTGGAGAAGGCCGACGTTGTCGTCGACGAGGTCGCCTTGGCCTGGATACCCGTCGACAGGTGACCAGGTTCGCCGTCGACGACAAGGGCCGCACCCTGACTCTGGCGGTCGCGTTGGCAGCCGTGGCCCTGGTGGTGGGCAGCGCTGTGGCCGGACTGGCTGGGTTGGGCGCCGGCTATGTACTGGCCCCGATCTGGGCGCTGATCGCCGTCGAGGCCGGTCGCGTGGCCTGGACGGCCAGAGCCGAGCTGGTCGTCGACGGCGACAG
>JAGQSP010000756.1:0-1431 GCA_020439485.1 Acidimicrobiales bacterium
GGCCACCGGCCGTGTCTTCGGAGGTGTTAGTGCCCGCATCTTTGCGGCAAGCCACTGGCTTCGGTGTTCGCATTGCGTCTGTTGTCGCAAAGATGCGGGCAGAGGCTGACCACAACCATCGGAGGCTTCGGTGACTTCTTCTGGGCGACCCGATCCGCATTCGGTCGAACGCGCCATGAACCTGCTGGCCGAGCGTGGTGCGCTCGACTTCCACACTCATCTGGGACTGTGGGAGGTGCGCGGCCTGGCGCCCGACCTGTACCCCGGTGACGACGGTCTGGCGACCATCATCGATCAGATGCTGGCAGCGGGATGCCGCAGCGCTTCGATCAACCTCACCAGCGACATCCCGGTGATGAAGATGGGTGCGCCCGGAAATCGGTTGCGCGACTACGAGCCTGGAGAGGCATGGGCCGAGTATCAGCGCATGTTGTCGCAGTTGGCCACTCTGTGCGAGATGATGCCCCTCACGGTGGCACGCAGCGTCGCCGACCTCGAAAGAATCCACGACACAGGCCGGCTGGCGGTTCTGCTGTCGATCGAGGGTGCACACATGGTCGAGGACGACCTGTCACGCATAGCGATCTTGGCCTCTGACGGCATCACCAAGTTCCAGCCAATCCATTACGTACGCACCAAGCTGGGTGACAGCCAGACCGATCCGCCGGCGGATGGTGGCCTGTCGGATCTGGGCAAGGAGGCGGTGCGGTTGGCCAGGGCCAACGGCATGGTCATCGATGCTGCACACGCCAGCCTGGCGTCGACCGCCGACATGGCTGAGGCTGCCGGGGGGCCGATTACGCTCTCACACACCCTGATGGCCTGCGCCGCGGCCCACGGAATCGACGTCGAGCCTCACCCCCGCTGGATCACCGAGGAGCACGCCAGGATGGTCGCCGAGACGGGCGGGATGGTCGGCACCTGGGCCGTGGACGCGCCGTTTGGGGCTGCCGACGCCGATGCGTTCGTGGCCAACGTCATGGCGATGGTCGAGGTCGCCGGCATCGACCACGTCGGTTGGGCCACAGACCACCTCCATTTCGCCATGGGTCCGTGGTTTCGCGACTATTCCCAATTCGCCGAATTGTGCGCCCGGTTCCTCGAAGCCGGCATGAGCGAGCCCGACCTGGTCAAGTTCGTCTCGGGCAACGCCAAGCGCGTTCAAGAAGAAGCCAGAACCAACTCCGAGAGGTAATCCCATGAAGTGCGGAATCATGTTCGCCAACACCGTCTTCCCAGACGGCCAGAGGGCGGCGGCGTTTGCCAGCGCGGCCGAAGAGGCCGGGTTCGAGAGCCTGTGGACTGTCGAGCACGTGGTGTTTCCCGACAACTACGGCTCGTCGTACCCCTACGACCAGTCGGGCAAGATGCCGGCCCATCCCAAGTCGAAGCTCACCGATCCCATCGTGTGGCTGACCTGGGTTGGTGCGG
>JAGQSP010000756.1:1533-1760 GCA_020439485.1 Acidimicrobiales bacterium
CGCGTCGAGCTGGGTGTTGGCGTGGGCTGGTTGCGCGAGGAGTTCGACGCTCTCGGAATACCGTGGGAGAACCGCGGCAAGCGCACCGACGAGTACATCGCGGCCATGCGCACGCTGTGGTCTGGGCCCTCGGTCGAGTTCCACGGCGACTATGTCGACTTCTCGGGTGTGTCGTCCTACCCGCAGCCGGCAAATGGCACCGTTCCCATCATCATCGGCGGACACAG
>JAGQSP010000757.1 GCA_020439485.1 Acidimicrobiales bacterium
CGATCTCACCGACCGGGGCACGGTCGACAAGGCCCTGCTGGGGCATCTGTGCAGGTGTACGGGCTGGTTGCCCATTCGTGAGGCTGCGGCGCTGGTGGCCCAAGGTGCCACGCAGCCAGACGACCGCGATGTGGCAGCCGCGTCACGGCGGGCCGAGCTGGAGGGCGGCGCACCTCAAAGGGTCGGTCCGTCGGTGGCCATAGGCCGATCGGGATTCGCCGACGACCTGGCCAGTCGCGATTCCCTGGTTGCGCTGCCTTCTGGAGACTCGTGGATCGTCGCCGAATCGATAAGCGAGGCCCGGGCCGCCATGGGCAAGGTGCAGGGTCGGCGCTCGTCTGTTGTTCCGACGCCCCCGATCGAGTTGCCAGCCGGCCCTTGGGCCGCCGCGCTGCAGACCTGCTGGACCGAACCCGCCTACCTCGAGCCAGATGCTGTCTACTGCGAGCCTGGAGGGGTTCCCGTCGGTCCCCTCACCAACGGTGGTGCGTTCGGAGCCAAGGTCGATGACCACCTTCGGGCCGTTGCCGCCGAGCTTGCTACCCAACACGGTCGCCCCGTGCGGGTTCTCTACGACCGTGAAGATGTCGTGCGCAGGGGTGCCAAGCGGCCCCCGCTGGCCCTCGGGCTGCGGCCCGACATGTCTGGCGTGCTCAGGGTGGCAGCCACGCCCGGGGTCGAAGGCCTGGTGGCCGCGATCGCTCCAGGCGTTGTGGTCGAGCCGGTCGAGGTGTCAGGTCCACCTACATCGACGCAGATCCGCGGGGCGATCAGAGCCGAACTCGAGATGGCAATGGCCGCAATCCGCGACGACCACGAGGTGACCGTCACCCTCGATTCAGGCGCGTGGTGCAGGGCTGCTGTCGACTCCGATGGAGTCCACCTCGTGGTCTCGGCCGGAGCACCCCTAGACCCGGTGGTGTTGCGGTCGTACACGATCGGAGCCGCTCACCAGGCGTTGGGTTTCGTCGGCTCTGAGGCGCTGGCCGTCGACTCACAAGGCGAGGTCCAGGACCTGACCATCCGCTCGTTCGGGGTGCTTCGCGCAGTCGACACCCCACCGATTCACGTCGACATCGTCAACTCTGACGCCGCGCCTGTGGCCGTCGGCGAGGCGGTGTTCTGTGCAGTCGCGTCGGCGGCTTGGGCGCAGGCAGGGCGTCCCCAGGCCATTCCCGTCAGCGCAGCGACCTAGCCGGGTCGCCGCTACTGTTGCTCCATCCGACCGACGCGACCAGAGGTTCACCCATGTCCAAGCCAGTAGCGCACTATTCGTTGTTCCACCGTGCCGGTGACTGGGTGATCGTCTCGGGTCAGCTCGGACTCAGCGACGGTGCCCTGGTCGAGGGGGTCGAAGCTCAGGCCCGCCAGGCTCTCGTCAACCTGGCCTCGGTTCTCGAGTCGGCGGGCGCCACCATGGGCGACGTTGCCAAGTGCACCGTGTTCATGACCGACATCTCGGACTTCGCCACCATCAACGGCATCTACGCCGAGGCCTTCGGAGATCACAAGCCCAGCCGATCGGCCATCGCGGTTGCTGCCCTGCCACTGGGCGGCCTGGTCGA
>JAGQSP010000758.1:0-313 GCA_020439485.1 Acidimicrobiales bacterium
CTTCGTCGGCCTCGAGGTCGGTTTCGTCGGCGGCGAACAAATAGCCCGAGACGTAGCGGGCGGGAATACCCACCGAGCGCATGAACCCGATGGTCAGGTGGGCGAAGTCTTGGCAGACGCCCTGGCCCTTGTCGACGAGCGCTTCGAGGCTGATGCCGATGTGGGTCGAGCCCCGCTGATACGCCAGGCGGCTGCGGGTCAGTTCGACGATGGCAGACATGGCGCTCTTTACATCGCCCAAGCCCGAGATCGCGTCGCGGGCGAGTTCGGCGTGCTGCGGTGTCCAGTCGACGTGGGGCGAACGCTGCAGCAG
>JAGQSP010000758.1:370-1714 GCA_020439485.1 Acidimicrobiales bacterium
GGCCGGGGGCGGGTTTCGACGGCTGCCTCTGCCAGGATCTCGAGCCGGCCGTGGGACTGGACGTGGCCGAAGTGTTCGACGGTTGTGCCCCAATAGTCGGTGAACGACAGCACCCGGGTGGTGGGGGTGGTCGACAGGCGATAGCCCAGCAGGCGCTGGCCCATCATGTCCCTGGGGCGGACGCGCACCTCGTTGTGGGCCTCACGAACAGGCTCGGCGTAGGCGAAGTTCATCTGATAGCGGATGTCGAGCCTCATGAGATGTCGACTCCCGGGCGGATGAACTGGGCGTGCAACACCGGTGAATGGGCTGGGTTGAAGGCATAGGCGGCGATGACGTCGCTCAGGCCCACCAGCGCGCTCTCGATGTCGTCCAGGAAGGTCAGCGCGTCGTTCTCTAGGCTGCCTACGACGTCTCCGAACTCGAGATTCGACCTGGCCCGCCCGCACAGCTGCCTGGCGGGTCCCAATCCGGGGCCGTATTCCTGCAGGGCTTCCAGGCGTTCGTCGACCCGGCGCAGACACGACAGGACCGACCTGGGTGTGTGGCCGGCGCACAGCAGGAAGGTGGCTATGCGCATGGGCTCGTCGGCATAGCCGAACTCGCGCCGGTAGGCCTGCAGCGATGACGAGCAGCGCAATAGCACCGATGGTTCAAATCCGGACCCTGCGTCTGCCAGGCCGACCCGGGCCAGGCGGCAGGTGATGATGCAGCGTTCGAGCATTCGGCCCGAGTCGAAGAACGTGTAGGTCTCGTCGCGCGGCATTGCCTCGGCCGCCACGCCCGCCATGGCCTGGCAGGCCCTGCGCACCGAGGTGAACAGGTCGAAGGGCGTCAGCGCTAGCTGGCGGGCCAGGTCACCTCGTTGCAGTTCCAGGTGCAGGCGGTTGGCCTCTTCCCACAACTCGACCGGCACCCGGTCGCGCACGGTGCGGAAGTTCTCGCGTAGCTGAAACACGGTCGCTTTCACCGAACCCTGGTGTTCGCCGTCGAGGAAGAGGCGGCGAATGACCTCGTCTCGGTCTGCGGCGCGCCCTCGTGCTTCTGGCGGGGCGGCTGCGCCGAACAGGCCAAGCATCGCCACCCATTCCGCGTGGGCCCTTTGCTCGCGCAGGTGCATCGAGTTGCGTCCTACGACATCGAGCGCCCTGGTGGTGGCTTCGGCGCGCTCGAGCTGGCGGCCTGCCCAGAAGAGGGCCTCGGCGTGTCGTGCCAGTATCACTTCTGTTCCTCGGCGGGATCGTCGGCCAGCACCCACGTGTCTTTCGAGCCGCCACCCTGCGACGAGTTGACGATCAGTGATCCCTCGCGCATGGCAACCCTGGTGAGCCCACCCGGGAACAC
>JAGQSP010000759.1 GCA_020439485.1 Acidimicrobiales bacterium
TCAACACCGACGGCACCGTCAAAGCAGAACAAAAGATCAGCTCCACCGCCGGCGGCCTCCTCGGACCACTCGACAACACCGACTACTTCGGAGTCAGCACGGCGGGCGTAGGAGACTTCGATGGCGACGGCACACCCGACCTACTCGTCGGAGCCGCAAGGGACGACGACGGCGGCACAGACCGAGGCGCCATCTATCTGCTGTCGCTCAGCACAAGCGGCACCGTCGAGAGCCAGCTGAAGATCTCGAATACCTCCGGGGGCCTGGGAGCAGGCCTCGACAACGGAGACTACTTCGGCACCTGGGTGTCGTCTCTGGGCGACCTCGACGGTGACGATCTGCCAGACCTGGTCGTCGGCGCGCCATTCGACGACGACGGCGGCTCCGACCACGGAGCCGCGTACGTGATCGGACTGTCCGAACCAGCGGCGGTGAGCGTCAACTCCACCGCAGACCTGGCCGACCTCGTGCCGGGTGACGGAATCTGCGACACCGGCGCCACCAACAGCGAAGGCGCAGACGAGTGCACGCTGCGCGCCGCTATCGAGGAGACCAACGCCACGGCCTCGATCGACATCATCGACTTCGCCCTCCCCCTGAGCGACCCCGGGTATGTCGCAGGACCACCCAGCTATTGGGTCATCGCGCCAGCGTCGAACCTTCCAGCGATCACCGACATCGTGACTATCGACGGTTACACCCAGGCGGGCTCTTCGGCCAACACCGTCGCCGCGCCCGGTGGGCTCGACACCGTGCTGAAGGTTCGCCTCGATGGCACGAGCGCTGTCCAGGGCATCGGTTTCAACCCGGGGGCCGATGGCTCCGTCGTACGAGGTCTGAACATCGCCAACTTCGCGAGCCGAGGTATCTCCATGGCGCCGGGAGTGACGAACGTCGAAATCAGCGGCAACTTCATCGGCACCAACATCGACGGCACGGCCGCCAACTCGAACACCATCGGCGTGTTCACCAACGGCGCCGGCCTGCGTGTGGGCTCGGGCGTGGCGGCCGATCGAAACCTGATCTCCGGCAACTCCGATCTACCCGTTCGATTCTCGGGTGTGGGCGCCCAGGGCGGGATAGTGCAAGGCAACCTGCTGGGCACCGACGTGACCGGCATGTCCATCCTGGCCGCGTCCAACTGGGGTGTCATGACCGACAACGGAGCCGGATCTCTGACGCTGGGCGTCGACGGCGACGGTTTCGACGATGCGGGCGAGGCGAACATCGTGATCGCCGGCTCAAACGGCAGCTCGCTGACCGGTTCGGCGTCGGTGATCGCTGGCAATCACTTCGGCGTGGGTTCAGATGGCGCCACCGCGCTTGGCGCCGTCGGCCTCGGCATCGGCGGGTCGGGCACAAGGGTGGGCTCGAACTGGGATGGCACATCCGACAGCCTCGAGGCCAACCTCTTCTCGGGGTTGGTCGGTGCGGGAATAAGCATCGCCGGTGCAGCCGATGACGTGTCGGTGTTGGGCAACAGGTTCTGGGGCAACGGCGGCCTCGGTATCGACCTCGGCGGAGGCGGCGTAACCGAGAACGATCCCAACGACGTCGATACGGGGCCCAACGGCTTGCTCAACTTCCCCGAGATGACCAGCGCTGTCTCGAGCTACGGCTCGACCCAGATCGACTTCGATCTCGACGTGCCGGCTGGCGACTACCGAGTCGAGGCGTTCGTCAACCCCTCGGGCGCCGATCCGACTGGCAATGGCGAGGGCGAGCAGTTCGTGGGCGCAACGGTGGTGTCTCACACCGGTTCGGGCACCGAGTCGTTCCAGGTCACCATCAGCGGAGCGCCCGGCGACATCATCAGCCTCACCGCCACAGAGCAAATGCCGGGCCCGGTGTTCGGTTCGACCTCGGAGTTCTCCGATGTGGCCGCCGCGGTGTGCGCAGACGCCGATTCCGACGGGCTCTGCGACGACAACGAAGATGCCAACGCCGACGCCGACAACGACCCGGCCACCAACCCTGGGCCCGACACAGACGGCGACACCATCCCCAACTACC
>JAGQSP010000760.1 GCA_020439485.1 Acidimicrobiales bacterium
TTTCCACGTGTAATCCCGCACGCACGGGGAACGAGAGATTGCCGATGGTTGACGATCAAGACGACGACGACCTGTTTGTCGCGGCGTTCCTCGACCCCGACCACTCCGAGATCATCGCTGCTGCAGATTGGGCTGCGAAGTATCTGGTGCGGCGCGATGGCTTCCACCGCTCGGTGTGGTCGACGGCCGCCGAAGGTGGATACCTCGGCATCCACATGCCGTTGCACGTTGGTGGCTCGGGGGCCAGCCCGGTCCGTGCGTTGATGGCCTTCGAGGGGTTGGGCCGCGGCGCCGATGACTTCGGCATGGTCTTCTCGCTCGCCTCGCAGCTGTTCGCAACCCAGTCGGCGATCGTCGAGGGTGGCACTCCAGAGCAGATATCGCAGTGGCTGCCTCCGCTCGTGTCCGGCGACAAGATCATGGCCTTCGCCATGAGCGAACCCGACGCCGGCAGCGACACCGGTTCGATCACCACAACCGCGTTGCCGCACGGCGACCGCTACAGAATCGCAGGCACCAAGACCTGGACGACCCTGGCGCCCGTGGCCGACGAGGCGCTCGTCTTCGCCAACACCGACCCGTCCAAGGGTCGCTGGGGTATCACCGCGTTCCGAGTTCCACTCGATCTGCCGGGTGTCGTCGTAGGCAAGCCCATCGAGAAGATGGGAATGGGCTCGTGCCCCTTTGGCGAGATCCACTTCGACGACGTCGAAGTGGGCCCCGAAGCAGTTCTTGGTGCCGTGGGCGCTGGTCAGAGAATCTTCGCGGCCGCCGTCGAGATCGAGCGCGCCTTCTTGTACGCCGCTCAGCTGGGCCGGATGAGAAGGCTCGTGGACCTCATGATCGAGCGGTCGCGTCAACGCGAACAATTCGGAAAGCCCATTGGCCAGTATCAGGGGGTATCGCACCGGATCGTCGATGCCATGGCCGAGCTCGAAGCAGCTCGGCTGTTGGTTTACAAGGCGGCGGCACTGTACGAGCGCCGTCGGCCGATCGGCATGGCCAGCGCACTCGCGAAGCTCAGGGTCAGCGAGAAGGCCGTGGAGGTCGCCGTATCGGCGATGCGGGTCTTCGGCGCCGAGGGCTACGTGACCGAGGTCGGAATTGAGTCCGAGATCCGCGACGCTCTTGCAGGTCTCGCCTACTCGGGTACCTCAGAAATCCAAAAGAACATCGTTGCCGGGCTTGCTGCCATAGGCCGACCCGTCCGCCGAGCCAGTCGAGGTGAGTAGTCACTCGCGTCGGCCGAACCGACAGGAGAAATCTGCAATGGTTAAGCGTCAAGCTCTGGCCCTACTGGGTCTGTTGATGACCGCTGTCTCGGTGCTGGTGTTTGCACCGGCAGCGGGCGCTCACGACGCCGACGAGGCCTACGTGTACCTGAGCGTGTCCGAGTCGAGCCTGTCTGGTCGAGTCGAGCTCGCGTTCGTCGACGTGGAGCAGGTGTTCGGGATCGATCTCGAGGGCCGCGGCGATGTGGTTCTCGAACGAGTCAACGAA
>JAGQSP010000761.1 GCA_020439485.1 Acidimicrobiales bacterium
CCGCCGAGCGATGGCTGTTGTTGACGCTGGCGGCAGCCACGGTCTTGGCCGGCTCGCTCGTGGCCTTGGTGCCGAGAGCTATCGAGGCCGCGTCGGTCGACGATCTGAACCAGGCGCTGGAGCAGGCTGCCCCGGTACAGAGGAACCTGGTGTTCGAGCAGGAGACCAGGCTGGGGGCCGGGCCAGAAGGCAATCGCTTCGAGTTGGTCGAGCGGCGACTCGACATCCTCATCGAGGAACGTGTGCCCGGCGATGTCGCCGAGCTGATCGAACAACCGACCTTCGTCTACGAATCACCGCGGCTGACGGTGTCGTACCTGCCAGAGCTAGAGGCCGGACCATTCCCGACGACGTTCAACTTCCGCTCGTACCAGGGCATTGCCGACCACACGACCCTGGTGCGAGGCCGCGAACCCGCGGCGGCCGAGCCGCTGCCCCTGGCGTTCGGCGACTGTCCCGCAAACATCGACCTGACGCTGCCACCCGACGAGCTACCCGACGGTTGCGCGATTGCGTCGGTGCCCGTGTTCGAGGTGTTGTTGAGCGAGCAGACCGCCACCGACATGCGCGTCGAGGTCGACAGCGATCTGTTGTTGTTGCCCGACGTGATCGGCGACCGAGCCTGGCGTACGGCCGAACGGGGCATCGGCGACGTTCGGCTGGTGGCCCGCGTCGTCGGCATCGTCGCGCTCAGCGACCAGCAAGAGCCGTTCTGGTTCGGCGATAGCTCGCTGCACCGGCCGCGCATCACCGAGAACGCCGACTATCGGCTGGTCTATGGCGCAGGCCTGTTCAGCGACGACCAGTATCTGCCGCTGTTGCGGGCATTCTCTGGAGTCGACGCGGACTACGAGTTCCGGTACCTCCTCGACCGCGACAGGGTCGCGTCCAGCAACCCGGCCGATCTGATCGCTTCGATCGAACGGATCGATCGGGTCGACCTGACGTTGGTCACCGATCTACCGGCGATTCTCGCAACACACCTCGAGCAGCGAAACCTCGCGTTGCGGCTCGTTTCGCTGGTGTTGGTTGGCGTCGCCTGTTCGGCCATAGCAGCAGCCGCGATGCTGGCGCGCGTAAGCGCCCGACGACGGCGTTCGGCGCTGTTGTTGATCGAACGGCGGGGGGCCTCGCGAACACAGCTGATGGTTCCAGCCGCAGGGTCGGCCTTGGTCGCTTCGCTTCCCGCAGCCGGCGCAGCGCTGGCTGCGTCCAAGGTGCTGGTGCCCGACGCCTCTTGGGCGGTGTCTGTTCGTCTCACCGCGCTGCTGGTGCTGGGCACGGTTGTGGCGGTGGCCGCCATTGGCTCGCGGCCGCCACGCTCGGCCCGCTCGGCCGCAAGCGACATGCGCAGGGTCACCGCAGAGATCACGGTCTTGGTATTGGCTGCGGCCAGCCTCGCTCTGGTCAGGCGCCGGGCCACGACCACGGCGGCCGAGGCGGGTATCGACTGGTTGCTGGCTGCGGTGCCGGTTCTGGTGCTGGTTGCAGCCACCCTGGTCGCCCGGCACGTGATCACGCCTGTGGCCTCGGTGCTGGCAGCGGTAGGCACCCGCGCAACCGGGCTCACCTGGCCTGTCGGGTTGCAAAGGCTCCACCGCAACCTGGGGCGCTCGGCCAGCGTATTTGCAGCCTGCGTTCTGTCGATTGGCATCGCGTCGATGGCGTTGGTCGAGATGGCCGGCCTCGACGACCGCGCACAAGCGGCGGCCTGGTCGACCGTGGGCGGCGACTTCCGCATCGAGTCGCTGCATCCCGACATCGGCCTGCCATCCGAGTTGGGACCACTGCTCGACGGTGCACCGCTGGTGGCTTTGGGCAGGACCCTTCCCACTGTGCGGTTCTCGGGTGCGGGCGCCACCGCGGTGGCCCAGCTGGTAG
This sequence comes from Acidimicrobiales bacterium, assembly GCA_020439485.1. Lineage (GTDB taxonomy): Bacteria > Actinomycetota > Acidimicrobiia > Acidimicrobiales > Poriferisodalaceae > JAAETH01. The sequence continues at coordinate 1,882 of JAGQSP010000761.1, forward strand.
CCGTCGACACAGCGGACTATTCGGCTCTGCTGTCAACCAGCGGCGGGTTCGGCGGCGCTACCGCCGCACTGAACCGCGTCGCCACGGCCGATGCCCAGGCCCAGCCGTCGGGGCCGATACCTGCGATCGCCGTGGGGTTCGGGTCTCAGCGGCTGCTGACGGGCGATGTCGTCAACGTTTCGGGTGTGGGAACCGGGGTCGAGTTCGAAGTGGTTGGCTCGATCGCGTCGATGCCGGGAGTGACGGCCCGTTCGGGGGCATTGGTGGTCGACCTCGGGCACTTCGCATCGGTGGCCAACGACCGTTTCGCCGAGCCCACCTGGGCCGTCTTGTCGGGCAACCGGGCCGCCGAGGCTGCCGCCGTCGAGCTCGTCGCCGATCTGGACGGAGTCGCCATGACGTCGCGTTATGCGGTGTTGGACCAGCTTGTAGCCGATCCGCTGACATCGTGGACCCGCCGCGGACTGTTGGCAGCCGGGGCCATATCTCTCAGCTTCGCCATCGTGGCCGTTGCGGCCTCGGTGGTGGTCGCCCAGGCTGCCAGTCGCCACGACTACGCGATGCTCGCCATCCTCGGAACT
>JAGQSP010000762.1 GCA_020439485.1 Acidimicrobiales bacterium
TGGGGTCGGCTGATGTCGTACCTCGAACAATCGACGCGCTATCTGGCATACGACACTCGTATCGAGGGCCGCTATCGCTATTTCCGCGACCCCGATCTGTTGGCGTCGTCGATGGGCACCAGGTACGTCGGCGACATGGACCGCATGTTCGAGTCTTATGCCCACGCCCTGCCGCTGCTGCAAGACCATTTCAAGGCGTCGCGGCCCAAGTCCGATGGCGAGAGCGACTTCGTGCATCGCCAAACCATCAGGGCCATGAGCTTTGACGCGGTGCGGGGGATGCTTCCTGCGGCCTCGATATCGAACGTGGGCATCTATGGCACCGGTCAGGGCTACGAGGCCCTTCTGCTGCGGATGAGGGCCCATCCATTGCCCGAGGCCCGCCAGTACGCAGACATGATGCTGACCGAGCTGCGCAAGGTGATTCCTTCGTTCCTGCGGCGTGTCGACGTCGCCGACCGCGGCGGTGCCTGGTCGGCCTACATGGCAAACACCCGATCGGCGATGGAAGACATCGCCGCCGAGCTGATCGACCAGTCGGGTCACGACATGGTCGACGGCAGCCCCGGCGTGCACCTGGTCGACTGGGATCCCGACGGCGAGAACAAGGTCATCGCCGCCATGCTTTACCCCTACACGCATCTGCCAGAGGCCACCCTCATGGCCCGCGTCGAGCAGATGACGGCCGATGAACGAATGAACGTGGTGCGCGCCTATGCGGGCGAACGTGGCAACCGCCGCCACAAGCCCGGCCGGGCCCTCGAGCGCACCTTCTATCGCTTTGACGTGCTCAGCGACTACGGCGCGTTCCGCGATCTGCAACGCCACCGGATGCTGACCGTCGAGTGGCAAGATCTCTCGCCCCTGCACGGATATGTTCGGCCTGCAGCGGTAGAGGCCGCCGGAGCAGACGACCTGTTCGACCGGGTCATGGACCGCTCGGCAGCACTGTACGAAGACCTGATGGCCGAGTATCCGCGCCAGGCGCCTTACGCGGTGTCGATGGCGTTCAGGGTGCGTTATGTCATGCAGCTGAACGTGCGGGAAGCCATGCACATGCTGGAGCTTCGCTCGGCACCCCAGGGGCATCCTGCCTACAGGCGTGTCGCCCAAGAGATGTACCGCCAGATCTCCGATGTGGCGGGCCACAGGGCCATGGCTTCGCTGTTCAAGTTCATGGACATGTCGGCCGGCGACCAGGGCCGCTCGGACGCCGAGGCACGCACCGAAGCCCGCCGCAGCTCGTAACTGCAGCGAACCTGCAACCAGCCCCTGGTTGGTAACCAGACGCCGGACGGCCATCCTTTAGGGGTGACGACAGAGCGCAATTCGGCCGAGCAACTGCTCGATGTGTTTCTCTACGCCCCGGTGGGCCTGGCCCTCGAGATGTGTGACCGCCTTCCCGACCTGGCCGACAAGGGCAGGCAGAGGCTGGGCAATCAGGCTCCGGCCGCCCGCCTGATCGGCGAGATGGCGGTCACGGCCGGCCGCAAGAAGCTCGAAGACATGTTGGCGGGCCTGCGCGAGCAGACCAGCGCCGAATCGGCACAGCCTGCCGAGTCACCTGCCCCCGCCGACGACGTAGTCGACACCCAGTCGGGCGAGCCCTTCGGCGG
>JAGQSP010000763.1 GCA_020439485.1 Acidimicrobiales bacterium
ATTCGTGGAGTGTTCGACACGCTCGGCGCCCGCGTCGACGACGCCTGCCCCGATCTCGGCGCGGCCGGTGAGGTCTTCCAGGTGATGCGTGCGGTCGAGTTCGCTTCCAAGCTGGGCCAACTGCGCGACCTGCACCCCGACGCCATGAAATCGACCGTGGTCTGGAACATCGACGAAACCCGCAGGCGCCCGCTCAGCGACATGGCCGACGCGGTGCGTTCGCAGGCCGAGATACACGCCAGGGTGGTCGACTTCTTCGGCGAGTACGACGTGCTGGCATGCCCGGTCAGCCAGGTTCCGCCCTTCCCGGTCGACACCGAGTGGATCAGCTCGATCGACGGTGTCGAGATGGGCAACTACATCGAGTGGATGCGCAGTTGCAGCGACATAACCGTCACCGGCTGCCCTGCCCTGTCGCTGCCTGCAGGCTTCACACCCGATGGGTTACCCGTTGGCATCCAGCTCGTGGCGGCGCACGGCAAAGACCGCTACCTGCTGCAGGTCGCCAAGGCGCTAGAGAGCGCCATCGAAATAGACCGCTGGCCGGCTATCGCCCGCCCGCAAGGCTGACCTCACACGCCGTCGATGTCGGCGGCGGCGACCTGGATTGCGTCCTCGAGGCGTTTCGGCACTTCGTCACTGGGCGAGGTCGAAGACTTGGTCGACTGGAGGTAGACGAAGTCGTTGCCATCGGGGTCGCTGAAGTGGAACATCGGTGGGTTTCCGTCGAGATACAAGACGTAATCGTTGTGAAGTACAACTCCTGCGTCGCTCACCCGGCGATACGCCGCTTCGGCGTCAGGCGTCTCGAGCCGAATGGCGATTGGAATCTCGCTGTCAGGGGGAAGGAGCGCCATCGTGACCTCGGAATCGGGCAACGAGAGCTCGACCCACCTGGCTCCGGGCAACGCCTCGACGTCGGACACCAGATTGAAGCCCAAGACTTCGGTGAAGAACCGGATTCCCGCGTCTTGATCGGCGACCCGGATCGAGATACTCGCTATCCGAGTCGCGGTGCCATCGGCAGGCGATTGTGCGTCGGGGTCGGGTTGGTAGTTCAACTCGTTCTCCATTCAGTGGATGCGTCCGTCATCCATTGGGACCCAAGGAGTCTGTCAGCCAATGGCTACGGGGTGGCCGAATGCCTCCACCAGCCGGGTGTCGAGAAAGCAGTCGCGATCACATCCGCACCAGAAGTGCCAGGCAAGCGTTAGGCCCGTCGCCCACGGGAAGACGATGAGTGAAGCGGGGTCGCCGAACGCAATTCCGCCGACGTTGCGATACAGCGTGGCTGGTCTGAAGCGGGCTGGCCTACGATTCAGGCTGGCTGGCGGCCCCCGCGCGGACGCCGAGGAGACCCCGATGGACGTCGCACGGTTCGACTTCTCCGCCATCGCAGCGCGCGGTCTGCTCGACGACTGAGCCACGCGGCGCGAGCCCGGGCATTCGACCTACCTTCAACAAGGAGAGTTAATGCGTCACGGCAACATCACCTACACGTGGCGAGCGCCATTCACGAATGACGAGATCCACGCGCTGCACGCAGCGGCGTTCGAGACGCGACTGTTCGACGAGTCCGAGTGGAACTGGGTCGACCAGACCCAGCGGCACAGCCTCGGCTGGGTCGTCGCACGAGACGGCGACCGCTTCGTCAACGTTCTGTGGGATGGTCTCGTCCATGCGTTCATCGAAGACGTCATGGTCGACGCCGACTACCGACATCGAGGAATCGGTGTCGGTGTGGTCCATGCTGCTCGTGATGGAGCACGCACCGCAGGATGCGAGTTTCTGCACGTCGGCTTCGAGAAGGACCTGCGGGACTTCTACATCGACGCCTGCGGGTTCGAACCCACCCTCGGCGGCCTCATGGAACTGACATAGCGGCATCGCAAAGCCACGCTCAGCACTCCCTACGTGTGCCAGCCTGGCCGATGGCTTGGTTAGCGCATTCGTCGAGCCCGGCGAGCGCGCGCAAGGGGTCTTCGGATGCCGAGCGGACGCGCGCCGCCTGAGCCGCCAAGCGCGCGGGGCGTCGTGTCAGCTAAGAGCGGATGAGGTCAGCACCGTCGGATCCGATGCACTCAGGTCAGATCTTGAGCGTTCCGTCGAGCCACCACTGCAGATACTGGTCAAGGCTGCCCGCTGCCCAAGTTCGGCTGTCGGTCTCGTGATCTCAGACGAAGATGTCATCTCGTGGCGGCGTGAGCACGAATGCGAACTGGTCGCCGTTTCCGGCGTCCAATGCGATCATCGCGCAACTGCGATGTTCGATAGGGATTCAGTCGACGACGCGGAAGTTGACAGGTCCGGCCGGCAAGCCGGAGAGTTCGTCGAGGAGGCTGGCGAGTTCCGTCCACGGCACTGCTCGACGCGACGTCACAGAGATCGGCCTGCTCTCCGCTGTGCAGAGCGGTGGCCATACGGAGAGGCCCTGATCAGGCGCAAGAAGATCGATCTCGTCGGCCCACCCTGGCCAGCGGAGGTCCGCGTAGAAGCTGCCGAGGTCGCCCGACAGGCACCACGTGATGAAGCCGGAGTACCCGCTCCCCAAGGGCAGCCAGGTGAGCGTGTCGGGAGCCCAGAAGTGAACTTCACCGGGCTCGCCCTCCAACGCTCCTCCATTGATCGCGAAACGCCCGCCCAGAACGTCATGACCGATGTTCAATACGCCGCCTTCGGCCGCACTCGACAGCTCATCAGAATTCGCGGTCGCGAGGTCGGTCAGTCGGTCGGCTCCGCCGCCGAGAATCCGCAACCAGCCGTGATCTATGAGCAGGCCTCCGGTGTGAAGTGCCAGCGCGCCCATTGTCGAGCGAGCAGAGACCTGGAGGCG
>JAGQSP010000764.1 GCA_020439485.1 Acidimicrobiales bacterium
CGAACCCAGTATCGCCCACCAGACGGAAAATGGCCCCTGACCTGCGGTTTTGCGGGATTAGGGGTTTTTGCTTGCCGGCCGCGTGCCCCCTACGTAGCCCTAGATCGGCCATTCTGGGTCTTCACCAACCCGCTGTCGGGGTGCGTTGTAGGGCTACTTCGAGTTCGTCCAGGCGGATCACGAGGTGGATGAGAACGCAGGGGCACGCGGGGATCGTGCCGTCGCTGATCCGGCGTCGGATGGTCTTGGTCGACACTGACATGACCTCTGCGGCGTCGGTGATGCTGAGGTAGGTCGGGAGTTTCTTGGTGTGCATTGCGGTGGTCCTGTCGCTGGTGATCGGTCGCCGAGTCCATCTCCGGGGTGCCACGGGCGACCTTTGTCTGATGGTGGGTAGGTGTGTAAGCCTCCCCAGGCGTCTGGGGCTGGGACGCCGCGCAGTGCCCGTGACGGCGAGGTGGTGAGTGACGCCACCGGCTCGCCACCGAGGCGTGAGGCGGTGCCGGCATAGGAGACCGTCGTCAAGGTGAGGTCGGCAGGCGCCACATCCGCATCAAGTAGCCGGTGCTCGTCGCTGGCTCCCACCGGTAGGTCACAGCCTGGATCTGTCGATCGTTCTCGTAGAGAGATACCGCTGCGAGGTCGCTGAGGTGGTCCAGCGCCCCTCTGTGCCTCTTGCTTTCCAGCACGTCGCCGATACCGCCAAGCATATTCGTGGCATCCGCAACAGGTTGGCTGCTCTACCGAACGATCACTTCTAGGCCGACGGGATCCGCGCCGAAGACAGGAGAAAAATCGGCCCTCGACGCTGCGCGAGCAGCTTGTAACAGGGCGAGTACCCGTGGTGCCTAGCTGTGTTGCGCCGCCAGAATCGACTTGGCCTCGTTCTTCGCCGGCGGCCAGTCGTCGACGGTGAAACTGATCTCGTCCATGACGTCATCTTGCCTCGGAACCTGTTGGGGCGGGGTTCACGCGTGCCAGTCGATGGCTCGTGTTGCCGCCGAGGCGAGTCGCTGGACCGACGCTGCGATGCTGTTGGGGAGGTGGGACAGTGCTGCGGCTTGTTCTGCAACGGTTGTCTGAATCTCATTCCAAGTGATCCAGGCGACGGTGTGCTCTGCTCGTTCGAGGAGTTCGGCAGCGTCGAGGCCCGTGAATCCTGCGTCGTTGATCGCATCGGTGAGGGTCAAAGCGATTGCTTCGAATGGTTCCTGTCGTCCGTGAGTTTCGACCAGGACGGGAGGTGGTGAACCGAGTACCAGCAGGAGCAGGGGCACCCGGTCGCCGGCCTTCTGGGTGAGGGCCAAGAACTCGCGGGCCAACTGATGCTTTTGGAAGGTGGATCGTCGGATGCGCTTCGACTCAATGAGCACGAGCGTCGACGGGGACTTGAGGAGGCCGTCGGGTTGAACCTTAGTGGCGTTCGGTCCGAGTATCAGCTCGTCTGGAAGCAGCGTGAATCTGGCTTCTTCGACCTCGGTGACAACAGAGGCCCGAGCTGAATCGGCTCCGTGGCTGCGGCGAAGGATCTCGCCGAGGAAGTGATCTCTGGGCAAGAGGTCCAGGGCTAGGAAGACCTCGGCCGTGAGGACGTCCTCAATGCCGCGGCCACCGTTGCGGTACTTCTTCGCACTCTGCCACGAAATCTCTTCGAGGAGGCGCCCGATCGGTGAGTCATTGGCCAGATCGTCCACAACGCGATTATGACCTCGGCGTCCGTGAGATCACGGCTCGAAACGAAAGGAGAGTCACGTGCGGTCCGGTTTCCGACACACCCAGAATTGCCCCTGAACCTGCGGATTTGCAGGTTCAGGAGTTCTGCTTTGCCGGCCGCGTGCAATGTTCGTGTCGTGGTGGATGTCAGTCACCGGAGCCGGATGTGCACGGTGTCAAAGCCGCCAGCTGGATAGTGAGCGGGCGCGGGTGCTTGAGTGCCGGGTTCGACACTGATCGTCGCGGCAAAGAGCTCCTCTAGGAGCACTCGTAACTCAAGTCGGGCCAGGTCTGCGCCTGGGCAGTAGTGCAGGCCTTTGCCGTAGACCAAGTTGTGCCGACGGTTTGCGATCGGCTCAAAGGCGTCAGGGTCGCCGAAGACGGCCTCGTCGCGGTTGGCCGACGCCCACAGCACGATCACCTTCTCCTCAGCCGGGATCTTCACACCGCCGACTTCGACCGGCTTCGTCGTACGCCGCCTGTTGGCGATCAGCGGTGCCCCGAGCCGTTGCAACTCGTCGGTCACTGCATCCAGGTCCCACTCACCGGATCGGATCCGGCGCTGGATGTCTGGGTGTTCGGCCAAGAAGTTCAAGGCGATCCCGACGGCGGCAGCGATAGTTGCCAGCTCGCCAACGGTCCAGTTCCGGATGATGGAGACGATCTCGGCATCGCTGAGTTGAACTCCGTCGACCGACTCGGCCAGCAGGCGGGTGGTCGGATCGTCGGGTGGACCCGGCATCGACCTGCGGGCGTCGAGTTGTTCGCGGATGAAGGAGTCGAACTCATCGGCGACCGCGGCCATCCGGCGGCGATCTCCGCTGCGGTTTGCGGCGTGGTTCTTGTCGACCCACTCGGCCAACGGCGTGCGCATTGACGTGGGCCACCCCATGAAGGCGCACTGCAACCAGGCCGCGAACGGGTCACCAAGGCTCGACATCACTTCGATGTCGCAGTCTCGGGCCAGCCCTGCGATGAGTTCGGCACAGATTGCGCGCGCGACCGGCTC